>JAZFZF010000263.1:0-4594 GCA_036443875.1 Nitrososphaerales archaeon | reverse complement strand
AACTTTATTACCAAATAGTCTAATGAAGGTTCAAAGCAAGCAGTGGTAACCTTTGTGATCTGGTTCAGTAGTTCTGGTAATGTGTACCCAAGTTGTATCTTGGCTGTCATATATGCAAGTGGATACCCAGTTGCTTTGGATGCAAGAGCAGATGATCTAGACAAACGGGCGTTGATCTCAATGACGTAGTACTTCTCAGATGTTGGTGATAACGCGAACTGTACGTTACATTCACCAATTATGTTACATGCGCTTGCTGCACGAAGAGCTGCAGATCTAAGCATATGATATTCATCATTGTTCAAAGTTTGAGAAGGAGCGACTACAATATTATCGCCTGTATGCACCTTCATACATAGTATATTTTCCATATTGCAAACAATAACGCTATTTCCCTTATTATCGCGTTTCACCTCATACTCTATCTGCTTCCACTCTCCAACATACTCTTCTATAAGCACTTGATGAATCACACTTGAAGCCAATCCTCTCTGAACTATTTCATGAAATTCATACTCGTTATGCGCAACGCCGCCACCCTTTCCTCCCAATGTATATGCAACCCTTATCACAACCGGGTAACCTAGATCCTCTACAGCCCTTAACGCTTCTTCCATGCTGTAAACGGCTTCACTACGTGGAACTGAGATGTCATTCTTCGACATAATTTCCTTGAAGAGTTTTCTATCTTCTGTGACTTCAATTCCCCCAATTGGTGTGCCCAGAACTTTGACATTGTACTTATCGAGGATACCCTTTTTGGCTAATTCAATACCACAGTTTAGAGCGGTCTGTCCTCCAAAGCTCAGCATTATAGCATCTGGTTTTTCTTGCTGTATTACCTTTTCAACGAATGCAGGTGTTATAGGAAGCAGGTACACTTTGTCTGCCAACCTTGTGTCAGTCTGTATAGTAGCTATGTTAGGATTGATCAGAATACTCTGCACCCCTTCTTCCTTGAGCGCCTTTAGGCACTGGCTACCGGAGTAGTCGAACTGGTGGTCTGTTTAGACTTTCACCTGCTTCTCCGATCTTTATCGCGCCACTACCCAACACAAGCACTTTTTTTATCCATTCATGCTTTGGTAATTTTCTCACCTCTTATCATTTTATCTAGCATGTCAAAGACGAACATGCAATCGTAAGGACCTGGCGCACCTTCGGGATGGAACTGTACAGCGATGATTGGTTTTTCTTCATGTATTATCCCTTCAACAGTACCATCGTCTGCGTTCTTGAACCATAACTTGAACCCAGTCTCTTGCAACGAATCGGGATTTATACAGTATCCATGGTTCTGACTTGTGACGTAAGTGTCTCCATTACGCATGTCTACACAGGGTTTGTTCTGCCCGCGATGTCCATATTTCAATTTGAAAGTATCCGCTCCTGATGCCAGTGCAAGTACTTGGTTGCCTAAACAGATCCCAAGGGTTGGAATTTCGCGTTGAAGCAAATCCTGTGAGAGTTTTATTGTTTCATTGCAGTATTTTGGATCGCCGGGGCCGTTACTCAATACTACACCTTTCGGTTTGAATGATAATACTTGCTCAATATTTGTAGTATAGGGTAATTGCACAACTTGGTATCCTGTTCGCATTATATTGCCTATTATGCTGTACTTCGTTCCAATATCAATTAGCACAACACATTCACTACTTTCTCCATACGTTTGTGGAGATTTCGTTGAAACCTCTTGCATGAAGTGTATATCGTTGTATCTTTCACTGTCCTTCAGTTCCTTTAGTAATGATGCATCACCAATATCGTTCTTGGAAACTTCCATAGCGCCCATCATTACTCCTTTTACCCTGATGCGTTTGGTCAGCTCCCTCGTGTCTATATGGTGTATACCAGGTATTTGTTCTTCATATAACCATTGATCCAGAGTTTTTTCCATTGCCCAATGACTAGCCAGTGCTGATAGTTCGTGTATGACAAGTCCCTTGGGCTGTATGTGTTCCGCTTCAAAGTATTTTGGTATTCCTAGCTCGTCCTTTATGTTGTAACTCGGCACGCCATAGTTTCCAACTAAAGGATATGTAAAGCATAGAATCTGACCCTTATACGACGGATCTGTAAGTGTTTCTGTATAGCCTACCATACCAGTGTTGAAAACAACCTCGCCTACTATCTTGCTTGGATGACCAAAACCAATCCCCTTGAATACACTTCCATCTTCGAGCACGAGTTTCGCTTTATATCCATCGTGCTCTGGTCGCATTACTGGAATTTATGACCCTCAGCGAATTGTATATGAACTAGATATAAATTTTTGTTTCAAAAGGAAAAATCAACCCATGAAGGCCTAAATATACTAAAGCAGTTCTTTATCATGAAAATTATCCAGGATAGGTCTTAGGGCATCAAGTAAGGCGCCCTTGTTCAATTTAACTGGGACACCAAATTTTATACCGAGCATAACGCTTAACATATCAGGATCATCATGGGATTTACTTACCCTTGCAAATATTACCGGTGGTATTCCGTTGATACATTCCTTCCATTTTTCAGTTCTATCTATAGAAGCATTGAGATTTGCTATCACATGGTCTAAATCGTAATCATATTGTTCATCAAGCAAGTTAAGCTTCAATAGTGGAACGTATAACATACCACCATAAACATGGTCCTGCCTCTTTATCATCCCCTCTATAATCTCGTCCTGCTTCTCTCGAGGTTGTATCACACCATAGTCTGGTTGAAAGTAACCCGCTAGCTGGTTTTGTGCGTCATACACTTTGTAATAATACTCCTCCTGATCCAGATTCCATTTTACCATGCAATTCGTGAATTGATAGATTATAAATAATTTTTCAGAGCTTTAACAATTAACGTCTGGGCTGATGAGATGTATCACAGTAAATATTTTCAGTTTATCTACCATTCTATTGTATTCAATATAAAGTGTCTTGATTAAAATCTCTACAACTGCATTTTCTTGAGATTACTTGCAGCCTGATCCACTACATTTCATTCGTGAGCGAGATGTGAACAAATTAATCAACAGCCTTCAGAATAACAATCCAAGTCATACTATCATAAAATAGTCTAACAGAGCGCATATCTTCTACTAAAGAGCTTTTCCTTCGTTGATACTTGAAAGATGTAAATATAAAAATTCCTCCAAAAAATAATAAAGAGGAAATGGATCAAGTGGTTAAAGTGCCTTGAACTGCTCTGTCCAGCGTGCGTATGCTTTTAGCATATCCACACTTACACTCGGCCTTCTCGATTTTAGGCTGTCTTTGAAGTCATTCATGGTAATGCCTCGAGTCTTTGCATCGTCCTCGCTTGCCTTCCCGCTCTCAAACAATTCATTTACAACTCTTAATTGTACCGACTGGCATATATCACGTATGTCACTTGCCGAGTATCCCTCGGTTGTTTTAGCAAGTTCTTCGGGTTTTAGGTTTCCGTCAACATTCAACTGTGATGTGTAGAGTTTGAACATCTGAAGCCTTGAGTCTATATCTGGCAGTGATATAAAGATCCTTTTCTGGAATCTTCGAAGAAAAGGCCAGTCTAAACTCCATGGTTTGTTCGTAGCACCGATAACATACAACAGAAGATCTTTTGATTTGCTTACTATGCCATCCATTTCAGTAAGAAATTGATTCTTGACCCTTATCTCGCCTCCGATTTCACTTGTTCTCGTACCTAAGAGAGAATCCAATTCGTCTATGAATAGTATGACCGGAACATTTTCCTTCTGAGCATTACTTCTTGCCATTGAAAACAGTTTAGCGACATTCTTCTCTGCCTCTCCTAACCACTTGCTCATCATTGATGCCGCATCGACGTTGATGAAATACCCTGAAATTTCACTTGCGCTAGCAGCTGCTATCAATGTCTTGCCGTTGCCAGGCGGTCCGTAAAGCAATATGCCTTTGGGCCATCCAAGTGGAAATAGGTCAGGTCGTTGGGCGGGATAGACTATAGATTCACTCAGTGCACGTTTTGCATCTTCAAGACCTACCACTTCGGTCCAACTTATTTTAGGTTTATCCTTTAAAATGAGATCATCGAACTTGGCCTTCAATGTTTCAACAGCACCACTAGACTTACCGTTGCCATTATGGGGGACTAGGTTGCTGTCACCTTCATCAAACCCACGTGACTCCTGCAACGCCTTTATCCTGGTCTGGTATGTTTTGGCCCTCTCAACGTATATCTTGTTTAATTTATAATCAGGATACAAATGGACCAGTTTTAGCAGGGATCCAACGGCGCCCTGGTAATTCTGTATAGCCATGCCTCTTGAACCCTGTGAATCCAGTCTTATAGCCTCTTCAGCAAGCCTGCTTGCGTTATTTTCCAATTCTTGCGATGCTAACACTAATCTGCCATCTCCTTAACTAATATCAAATGATTGTTTACCTATATCTGAGTGTGAACGGCTGTAGTAAAACTGGTTAAATTTATTGCACCAATAATAGGAGTTCTCGCTTGACTAGTCGTAGGTAATTCAATATCAACTTGTGGTATAGCAATAGGTAATTCGTAAGGCCATCGCTCTCCCAGTTCCTTGATTTTTAACTCGGTCTTTATTTCCAGCATAGAATTGATTATCCTATCTAGTGTAGAATCAACT
>JAZFZF010000262.1:0-5170 GCA_036443875.1 Nitrososphaerales archaeon | reverse complement strand
GTATGATGTCATTATCATCATTCGCATCATTGCTAGTATCATGGCTAATAATCTAAGGCATTGTAGAGAAGGTTTGACCTAACTTATCAAGAATAGCATATGATGAATAGTTAGCTATAATGATGATTTGTAATATAATGATGATTTGAAATGATCTAATCAGTTGAATTATCCATACGCCGGTAATTAGAAGTTAAGGCAAAACTGGCAATGGTGCACAAAGGAATGCCAGAAAGAGTGAAATAGAAAAGACAATCCTTCTGTTCTTAGATAGTGGCGATACATCATCCAAAGGTTTTGCATCTGCTGCTCGGGCACTCATTATCAGTATCAGTATTGCCATCCCTATGTAACCCAGACCAGCAAGCGCAATTATACTCATGAAGGTCGTTCTCTTATGCCATTTTTGACCCAATGCAGCTCGAGAAATATGTCCTCCGTCGAGTTGCCACGCCGGTAGCAAGTTAAGGAATGTGATGAGGAATCCTATCCATGCCGCAAATGCTACAGGTGACATTACCGGTACAAAACCTTCTACCATTTTACCAGCTGCCATGTAACTCGCCCACATGAGCAAGCTAGGATTGATATTGATCAATTGTGATTCGCCCATTAACGCACTAGCCTGTTCTACAGGTATCAACGGTGACAGCATAGCACCAAAAACTGAAACTACCATGGTTACTATCAGTCCAGCTATGGGTCCCGCAAAGCCTATATCGAATAAGACATCCCGGTTTGGCATGTGACCTCTGGAGAATATAATAGCACCAAATGTTGGTATGAATAATCCTGGAATGCCAGGTATGAAGAATGGCCAGGTGGCTTTCATCTTATACTTCCTAACCGCAATTATATGTCCCAATTCATGTATGCCAAGAATGCCCATAAGCGACATGGTAAAGACCATAGCCATCACCCATGGGTCCTTGATGTAGGCCTGTCCACCCATCGTATCAGAGCGTAGAAAGCCATCGTAAAACACTATGCTTACGGTAGCCACAAAGAGCACCATAGGCATCCAGCTCTTTAGCCTGCTTTTGTGAACCGGTATATTTCCAACTATTAGTGTTAAACTATCACCGGACTTTCTCAACATAGCAATCATTTCATATGACTTCAAGCTATCGAGGAGTCTCTGAAATTCCTCTTTCATAGTGTGAGAATGCGCAATCGTAAACTCGAGACTGTTGTCTTCTCGTATAAAATAATTAAAAACATTCATGTGTTTTGAGACTATAGAGATTGCTAAATCATGATCAAGTGGGCTTTCCATTTTCGATAGATACCAACCAGTCCGCTAAACTAAGCTACACATTAATGTCTTACCATATTATACTCGATTAAGGTTAATATAGAATTGATCTTCGATTAAGGTTAAATACAGAATTAGCAATACCATCTGTATTGCAGACTGTACTGAGACATGTGGGAACTTATTTGATAAGGAAGTGCGAACGTGAAGACCTAACTTCGGTTATAGAGATCAATATGGCGACCTTGCCGGAGCACTATTCAGATTACTTTTTTGAATCTATACTTAAAGAACTACCAGAATCCTTCCTAGTTGCTGAACTAGAAGGAAGGACAATAGGCTATATAATGTGCAAAATCGAATTTGGATTTTCTAACTTCCGCAAGTTAGGTTTTGTGAAGAAGGGACATGTAGTTTCAGTAGCTATTCTAGAAGAGCATCGAGGAAAGGGATTGGGAAAGGCGTTGATGCAGGAGGCTAAGGGGGGTATGATCGGAAGAAAAACTGATGAAATTTACTTAGAGGTTAGGACTAGCAACGAAGGGGCAGTAAAGTTATACGAGAATTTGGGGCTTGTAATAAAGACCCAGATCAGAGGGTATTATCGTGATGGCGAAGCTGCATATCTTATGGCATTGGAGTTGTAATTGTCAAAGTTAAGTTAAATCTGAGTTATTGGTATTTTATTGTGATTTGACATTTAGTGAATTTGTAGGTTCATGTGATAGGATAAGGAGAAGTAGTAGCAAGAACGAGAAGGTGGCCATACTTGCCGAATATTTGAAGACGCTTGATGACGAATCATTGAAAATTGTTTACATGTTTCTATCAGGCCACATGTTTCCAAGAAGTTCTGGTCTTGATCTGAATATTGGATACAGTGCGGTTTGGGACGTTCTTAGAAGGTTCTCGTCTTTGAAACTAGATGAACTTAGGAAGATATACATCAAGCATGGTGATTTGGGTGAGCTTGCAGAGCAAGCAATTGCGAAACGCAAGATAGAACCATTGCTAAGAACAGAATTAACTCTCAATTACATATACCAGCAGTTCAACAAGATATCTAATATTGCTGGTCAGGGATCCACCGAAGAAAAGAAGAAAAACTTAACTGGCTTATTGGTTAATTGCTCACCGATTGAAGCTAAATACTTTGTTAAAATCTTGGTCTACGAACTGAGGATAGGTCTTGTTAGTGGTCTAGTTGAACTTGCTATAGTTCGGGCATTTAACCGTGATCTCAATGATGTAAGAGAATCATTCTTGGTTGGAAGTGATATTGGTTATATTGCAACGCTAGCCAAAGAAGACAAATTATCATCTGCTACAATGCAGCCATTCACACCTATCAATTTCATGCTTGCAGGTGTGATGTTCAGTGCGAAGGAAATTGTAAAATATTACGGTAAGTTGTTAATTTCAGAGTATAAGTATAATGGGATCAGGGCACAGATCCATAATATCGATAATAAGGTAAAAATATTTTCTAGTCAGCTGGAAGATATAACGTTATCGTTTCCAGAGATCGTCAATGCGTCTATAGATCAGACAAAGGATTTTATCTTAGATGGTGAAATAGTACCATTCAGAAAGAGCAAACCTTTACCGTTCAATGAACTGCAGCGCAGGTTGCGAAGAAAGAATGTTGATGATGATATTATAAATGAAATACCAGTATCTTACATGGCATATGACGTATTGTATATGAATGGTTCAAGCATGATAAAGGAAGTATTAACAAAAAGAAAGGAGCTGCTTGAGGGATTAGCGTTAAACGAACCCATAATCAGTATTCCATTCTAAGAGTTAGATGTGGAAGAGAAGGTAATGCAGATGTTTACTTAGCCGAAGTTTAGGACATGAGGGACTTGCGCTGAAAGATCCAGATTCAAGATATCAGCCGGGGAGGCGAGGGAAACACTGGGTGAAACTCAAACAGGAGCTAGACTCGATAGATACAGTGATACTAATTGCAGAGTATGGTCATGGTAAGAGAGCCGGTGTTCTGTCTGATTATACTTTTGCAGTAAGGGACGATGACAAACTGAAGGTGATAGGGAAGGCGTATTCTGGTCTGACAGATGAGGAGATTATGTATATGACGGAAAGATTGAAATCAATCATGACGAAAGATGAAGGTTACAGAATAATTGTCAGACCTGAGGTGGTCCTGGAGATAGCATTTGATAGCATACAACGAAGTGAGAGACATGAGAGTGGTTATGCCTTGAGGTTCCCTAGGATAAAACGTATACGTGATGACAAGGGCATCAACGATATTGATACGCTTACCAAAGTTAAATCAGTATATGATAGAATGGTCATATGAGAGAAAATAAATAATGTAATATAATGGTAGGAATGGGATACTTCATGGCCAGACGTAGCAAGTCTTCAGGTATAGCAATATTCATTACATGCACTATAGGTTTCATAACATACGCATGGTTTCTGCTTGTTTCTGAATGGAAAGAGATGGTTTTACAATTTACAGTTTTAGCTGCTGTGGCAGGGTTGCTTGGGGTTCTGGCATGGATCGGATTGACGATGGCAACATCGGTACGACCTACCGATAATATAGATAACGTTCAACCAGATCCAGAAAGATCCGATGCCTAACTTATTGATTAGAATCATCTCCATAATAGATCAAAACCTACTTTCAAGTTCTTTATTCAGTCAGGCCAGTCCTCCCAATATACATTCAAAGTGAGGGCTAGTGACATATAACAGACCATGGGAAGCACAAGAAAGTTTCCGAGAAATCCGTCGAGTATTCCAAGTATGTAATCCATGACAATTCTGAATCCGTACAGAGAGGGAGAGGCATTGGAGATCTTATTAGAGCCAAATACAGATCACCGAAAAACGGAAAAACACTACTAATAATGCTTGAAATGTTCGTGGTTCAATGATAACAAGGAGGTTTTGTTGAAGACTTGATAATTCAATGTAGGAATTGATGATACTAACCTTTATGATACAGTTTGGCAGGATCATATCGATACAGACAAATTCTGATAAAGTAAAGGAACAGATAGAAGAGATAAACCATATATCCATAGATCTAAGAGAACTAGTTTATTCTGCACCTTCCCAATGGGTATGGGATTCTGTTGGTTCGGCTGTATCAATGGAAGAGATAGCAGAGACGATAGAGAAGATCGAGAGTAATGTTCAGAAGGTACAGCAACACTGCGATGAAGAGTACAAGGAGGTTACAGATGCACTCTTGGCCATAATGTGGTCAGGGTTGCAGACCAAAAATTATGAGGCTATACCACATGCAGTAAAGCAGCTGATCGGTATCAAGCTCGACTTTGAGAAAGAACCATTCAAGCCTAAATTCGAATAAGAATCAGTTATTATTATGATGAGTATAATAACAACAAGTTGTACAATATGTTAAAGGCTATTAAGAGGTATAGAATGGGTACTTGAACGGCAGAAGCCATTTGGTTGGTAATAGCTCCTACAATTTTATTTTATGCTAGTATTGATGAAATAATCTATGCTGATTTGGTTTGATGTAAGGAAGTTATCATAAAGAACAGCCGTTTCTTCTAATCTAATTGTTCTCACCAAACTAGTGAGCAGTTAATCGTTTTACGATCTTTCCTATAATAGGCACTGCCACAAGCGCTATGGGAGTAGCCACAATGAAGCCAACAATGAATGAGTTTAACCAAAAAGTGATGAAATCGGATACGAAACCAACGTTGATGGCTAGCATTGCAAAAGACATGACCAAGGACATGAATACCCCCATAAGCATACCAAATAAAATGGAAGTATACTTTTTTGGAATACGTATTGACAATTCTCCCTCAGTTTCTTTCTAACTATCCACCTACAATTAATGTCCAAGCCGACAGGGAAGAAAGATCAGAAGATTATAGAAAGCTGTTACCAAAA
>JAZFZF010000261.1:0-2294 GCA_036443875.1 Nitrososphaerales archaeon | reverse complement strand
TACGATTATAACTACAAGTTTAGTTAATATTGGAAAATTAACTGAATCGAGCAAGTACGCTATACATTTTACCTGTACATATCATACCTGTAGAACGACTGTATGTCTCTTATGATCTGAAATATGTCATCAGTATCACCAGCATCTGGTTGCATTTCAAGGTATTTTCTCAAATTGGATAATGCATCACCATAAAGCTTCTTCTGGTAATATATAAGTCCCCTATCTCTGAACTCTTCTGCAATGTTTGGTTCTATCGTTATAATCATGTCCGTAGCAGAAAGTGCCCTGTTATAATCATATGAATACATGTAAGCATTCTTAAGATTCCTTAGCATCCTGGTGAGTATCTGTTCGTCTGTAACAGGATCAAGAAATCTCTGCTCAAACTTAACCTGTCCGTTGTAAAGCTGATCCAGAAAGTTCTGCAAGTCCTCCTGTGTCAATATTCTGCCCTTGTTGAATGGATCCAAAACTATTGTAATATCATGATACACGTGCTTGACTAGAAAATGCCCGGGAAAACCCACCCCATGTAGTACAAATCCTGTCCTTCTTGCAAGCTCCATGTAAAGCACCGACAGAGCTATTGGTATGCCAGTTTTGCGAGAGATAACATCGTTAAGGTAGCTGTTCCTAGGGTCGTAGTAATCATCTTTATTGCCTTTGAACTTGTGTTTCTCAAACACATATTCGTTTATGGTAGCAATGATTTCCGTTGGTCTTTCCTTGTCACCTATCAAGTCTTTCAGTTCATTACCCATTGCATCGAGTATTTGTAACTGAGTATCTATATTGAGTGAATTATACTGTAATGACTTTGCTATTATTAATGCCACCTTGTCAAGGGTAAATTCCTTGTTTCTGGTATATTCACCCCAACCATAGTCAGATTTTGACATGAAACTAGGATTGTGAACTTCCTTTAAGAATATATCATTTTCATGAAGGAAGGCTCATTTGCTCTAGGTCTATTCAAGAATCAGGCTAGCCGTAGTTAACCTCCAGGATCACCTATGCAGGATTTGCTTGCCAAGTCGAAATATTCTTCCGTTGAAGGAGGGTTCGTTGCCTGAATCTACATATTCAATTAGTCAGTTTACTATGCTTCTAGATGTCATATAATATCATACATGTAACAAGTATGCATAGAAAAAGGAGAGTTATTTTCTATATCACAAGTGTGTTTAAGACGGGTTTATTACACGTTTTTGTTACCTGTAATAACAACCTTGAAAATGGTGGGCCATACCCATTATGTACTAACAGATAATCAGTAATAATAATACTATAGATGGAATCGATATTTTTCATACTGCCTTATTAGCCACCAGATGATTATCTAGACGGGGCAGATGATAATGATTAGCCCAGCAGCGTAATTGTTTGTAAAAATGGCGTGATCCCCGTTACTGCCAACCTCTGCCCCATCCGTTTTAATTATTGACTAATTCCTTCAAGTACAGACGATCCAACAATTTCAAATATTCCCTTGATTTAGTTTCGTTAGTTGCCTTTAAGAAAGAGAGATGGGAGAAGATAAGAATCTGGCAACGTTACTTTAATATCGCAAGCATTAAACGAAAAAGACTAAAGAAACATAGCAACCGAATATTAGGAACCAAAATAATGATTAAATCGTGTTAAATGATCACTTTACATATTCCATTTTCTGAAAGTAGAAGAATGAACTTATACCAGCTCCTTCCCCACCCTTTCCAGCTGGTTTACCTTCGTCCATTGCCATCAATCGATAGCCTTCCTTTGTTAAATCATCAAAAGCAATGATAAACTCGACTTGATGTGCCCAGACCCTTTTTAGAATTGCAATGCGTTCATTCTTGAACTGAATCACACCATTCTTGTTCCAGAGTTTCTTATACTCAGGTGTTCTTCTGTGCAGGTCTTTGAATCTTTCTTGTAACATCTGTTTCGAGAAATCGATGTCCACTTTTGCTTCCCGCTTCTTAGATTTGAAACACTCATTGCATAGAACATCGTAATCTGTAAAGCCTTCTGGCAGAACTATACCAGCACTTAGCAAGTTGTCCTTCCTCGTCTTGAGACTCATCATTCCAAGTGATGCATGGCAGAGGAAGCAATCTCGTTTTCCCATTAGACTTATTTCCGTACCTCATTATCATATATATCGATCACTTTTGATTTTTGGTGATTGTACCCTTCGAGAAGCTGTGAGACTTGTTTGACTTGTAGTAAAAGAAGTAGACGTAAGACGTAGTATGGTGATGGTACACCTATAATCCCTTTTGCACGTGATCGATAGAAAAGTTTGT
>JAZFZF010000260.1:0-2248 GCA_036443875.1 Nitrososphaerales archaeon | reverse complement strand
ATTTCCACATTTTTTGTAATTAAACCGAATCAAATGCATCATATAATAGAGCTTATGCCAAGTATATACAGACTATCTAAAATTCAGATGAAGAAATAAACGGTGTTTCAACAAGCTGTAACAAGACAGTCGAAGCTTGTCTCTAACTTTTGATCTCTCTAGACTTAGCTGCGTACTTCACTACTTCGTCATCTTCCAATTTACGCATCCGTTTTTCCTTGCCATCTATTACAGATATCTTTATGTGCTTCGTTCCTTCCTTGTCTTCACTTACCAGATATATCGATTGAGCTGCCAAAATGCATGCCTCATCCAACGAAATATCTCTAGTGTAGTGCCTCTCCAGAAATTCAGTCACTTGGTCGTGCCCTCCACCGATAGCAACTGCATCAAATCCTATATACGTACCGCTAGGGTCGGTAAAGTAAATATTGCAACCATTCTTGTCAATACCAGCAATTATGAGCGCAACACCAAAAGGTCTTACACCTGCATATTGCGTAAACTGTTGCGCCACATCTGCAAGACCTTTTGCTATACCTTCTACATCAATGATCTCATCATAGATTAAACGATTACTCTGGGCCGACATTCTTGCATGATCTACTTGAATTCTCGCATCTGGTATGTAACCAGCTGCAGCAACACCAATGTGATCATCTATCTGAAATATCTTTTGGGTTAAAGCAGTGGTCTGCAGTTTTCTTGCCTTTTCTTCAACTGCTAGAACAACTGCATCTTTTCCCTTTATGCCAACGGCTAAAGTCCCCCTCCTCACCGTTTCGATGGCATATTCGACTTGGTAGAGTCTACCATCAGGAGAGAACATAGTTGTTGCTCTGTCATAACCTGCAGCTGCGGGTAACAAATCATAATGCTTCATTTAAAAGTGGCATTTAAAAGTTTCTTATTCTGATAGAATGCTGTGGAAGAGGAGATATGTTTCTACGGACATATCAATATCAGGGCAATGCACGAGAGGACGATCGAGTTGACCAAAGCAAGGGAGATCACTTTACGAGGCGATTGCATAATAGGCGTAAACGCAAGCAAGGCATGTATGGATCTCTCCGATGCCTTTAAACGTAGATTACGCGACAAGATTTCAGTTGTAAGGATGTCCTTAGTTGTGGGGGAGCATGTATATGGCTTTGATGGATATGGTAGTTCGTCCCTTATTCTTACTGACAAACATGATGTTGTAATGAGGAAGAGTGGGTTTGTATGCCCCAGAACTGTGGCTATAAGATGCAACAAGGCATCCAATAACATACCTAAGGATATGGTTCAGTTACTTAGGGATCCCACTACGAAGGGAATATTACGCATGAACGTAGAATAGATATGCTGTTGATGCATTAAGGTGGATGGACATAACTTTCTTGATTATTGGTTCTTGTCACTTGATAGAGAATAGATATGGCGATATTGTTGACATAAACATCTGTCAGCTAAGCAAAGTATATCATTATGTGAGAATCTTGTCAACTTTTGCAAGGTTCGCGAACTAGGTACTTATCTTGAAATATACATAATCAATGGAAGCTGGAAAGAATTACTTCGAGGTAATTGAGATGTCTATAGTTCAGTTATTTCTTCGCTTTTTCCTTACTACTCGGTTTCTTCATCATATCAATGAACTCTCTCTTCTGAATCATTTCAGCTAGTGCCCTGTTCATGATCTCTATCACAGTATACTCCCTTCCATGCTGCATGTTACAGTAAGTGCAAGTTAAACCGGTTGTGTTCCTCAATGTTATACCACAACTGTCAACTACGGAGTTGGTAATTTTAAGTAGTTTTATAGCCGTTTGGTTTATCACTCTATTGTACTTGTTTAAATCGAATGAATTCTCAAATCCGAGATATTTCGCAGTTGCTGCATAAGACTTCAGCACTGCTCCTCTAACTTCCTGCACTCTTACAACCTCAATTAGACCGCAATCCTTCAGTATATCAAGATGGTGTCTTACCGTAGTTGTAGCTTTCTGATAACCAGCTTTCTTGAGTTCCTTCACGATATTTTCTGTTGACAATGGTTTATGGGATAATATAGTAAGTATGGTAGCACGCGCCTCATCTCCTAACGCTTTTGATCTTTCAACACTATTTGTTATAACATGGGTAATTTTAGTATCTTTTTTGAACAGTATTGACATTTACTATCATATGGATCATTATATCTATAGTTAAAATCCCCCATGTCACACTTTGTTGTCCTGTGGCAAAATATTGCCTTCGTTATGAT
>JAZFZF010000259.1:0-2357 GCA_036443875.1 Nitrososphaerales archaeon | reverse complement strand
TCTGCATTTTCATGGAGTATAGCAATAGCTATAGGTGTGTCAATTGCAATCGGCTTGGGATTCGCAATGAAGGATTTACTCCCTGCATTGATTTCAGGAGCTTCACATCAGCGTCTTGTATTGAAAGAAGGTCAAAAGGTTAGAATCGGTCTCGACCCACCCATCACCGGAAAGGTGGAATCAGTAGAGCTGTTGCATGTAGCGCTTCGTAACGACAACAATGAGACAGTAATAATTCCCACAAAGGAGCTCATAGGCAAGATCATTACAATCATAACGCCAGAGGAGAAGAGAGCATAATAGAACGATAGTATGATAGAAAGATAGAATGTAGCCTTTTAGATTGTTATCCTAGAATAATTAATTACGCAATCATAAGCTTGGGATGTGATTTATCAGATCTTCAATCATTCCCGATTCATGTATGTTTATTAGTCAGATGAATTAAAGAAGCACGTCAATTTACATTCCAAGGTCTTTGATATATAGTATTTGCACAAAGCAAAGTGGTATTAGAAGAATAGATGGTTATCAAATGATGGAAGAGATTACATTAATGAAGATGAAACGTCTTGGATTGTTAGATTACCTTGCAAGAAGAGGAATTGATACACTACCGATCTTGATACGAAGTTTTTTGTTATTTCGTCATAAACTTCGGGTGATAACAGTCGCTCGCCAAAGGCCTTTCATGTTATTCATGCATAAAAGCCTGTCCAGCTCAACGTCCAAAACAAATTGATGTTTCATAACAGCCTACTGTTAGGCACCCTCTCATGCGGTTGGATTAATCTCCTTCACTTCGTTAAATTTATCAAACCAATCCCCAATATCGATCGGGTCCAAAACATTTTTTGGATCTTTTGCGTAAAGACAATAATTTGCTCTTGATCCTTTATTGTCTGCAATGACAATCAAAAGAAATTTCTTTTTAATATTCGTGATAAATCTATCTCCAACTTTTTCACAACTTATGATTCGTTCTACTGGAATGACAAAACTATTCTCGTTATTTAAGAAAGGTTTGAAATCGATTCCTCTTCTCTCCTTCAATTTCCTAGCACCGTATTGTATTAAATCTGATATACTAACAGTGAATTCTCCTGCAAAAGTTGATGCAATTGCCTTGAGTAAGCCTTTCGTGTCACCCTTCTCTTTGCTCAAAAAGAAGAGCCTCTTGTTAGTAAGTTGAAGGACCCCCTTGGGTATTCCGATGCCATCCTTAGAGTTTGGTTGATCAGCTTTTTCCAAGAAGACCATCTGTGACTTGATTTCTGTCTCTCCTTCCAAGAAATTAATGTCACCCTTTTTGATAACCACTTTGGCCCAATAGAATTAACTGATGAACTTATTTAAGAGGGATCATGATTCGATTCGAATTTGATTCGCCGCATTCCTGTTGAGAACCGAAGATGATGAGGTCAAATTACTCGGGTATTAGTAATGCAAACCCCAGGGCAATATACTTCGTCAAGAAAGAAAAAAACTTCCTAGTTCGATACTATCAATTGTAAGGATTCGATGCTGGATCTCAAGGGTACTGGATTTGTCATGCTCTCCCACACTAATATCTGAACAGTAAAAACTCCGCCATCTTCAGGTAACCATGACTGTGCTACTGTAAACGACTGTTCTGGCCTTAATATGCCTTGTATCCATGATAACTGTACTGTAAAACCTTCAGAATCTGTTACCCGCATTATGTATACAAAGTCTTGCGGAACTTCCTGGTTGTTGGCTAATACTGATTGGAGCAGCATCTGTTGACCCACAAACAATTGTTGGATCCTGCTACCGAATGCATCTACGGTATCAGTATCTGATAGGCCTACTTTATCGACAAATGGGCCTGGTGTGGAAACACTTACTTTTCCAGCCTCCTCATATGTAGGAACCCTCATAGTACCGCTGAAATGATTAAAGATCCAGACAACGTTGCCAATTTGAACTGTAGCTGCTTCTCTCTTTATAGCAGGTCCCAGACGCACAATTGGATCAGAAGGTGATTTTGGTAAGGCCGTTGCGCCCTCCATACTTGCGAACACAGTTAGAATCTTCGCTTTACCTTCACTATGCACATTGATGTTGACATTGCTTACTGGTTGGAGAGTAGTTCTACCTTCATTCAATAAGTAGGTGTTGTCACCGATAGTTACATTTCCGTCGATAACGGCTAGAGAAACATTTGGAATTCCCGATGTTTTAACAGCTGTAATATTCAAGAACAAGTGTGCAGATGCAGGTTCGACGACATCTTTACCTATTATAGATACACTACCAGAGAACTTGATAACATATAATGTACCTACTTCTGGGATGCTTTTAGGTGACCATTCTACCTGACCCGCAGTATATTT
>JAZFZF010000258.1:0-2060 GCA_036443875.1 Nitrososphaerales archaeon | reverse complement strand
AGTATACAAGTATCACATTTGTCATCAGGGTAAGGGAATGTCATTTACAGGTATAGGAGGTTTCATAACAGGATTGATGTCAGTAGGCATAGGCGAAGTTGTTATGCCACAGCTGGTAAAATCTTGTAAAGTTCCTGTTCCTGTAGCTGCTGCAACTTCAGTCTTGGTTGTTATAGTAACTGTAGCAAGCGCTTCATTTACTCATATTTCTACACTGATATCTGAAGGTGGTTTTGAGGCAGTCCCATGGCATTTGGTAATGTATACTATACCCGGCGTGATAATAGGAGGCCAGATAGGATCTAGACTACAAGGCCGTGTTTCGTCTGAAAAGATGGAAAAAATATTTGGGATTCTTTTTGCAGTAATAGGAATTTCGATGATTTGGTTAGTCTTTGGATGAGTTGAAGAAATTGCATGGTGGTTAACAAGCGTGCATAAGCTTTCATTGTAGGTAATAGAGGTACGGTCAATCCAAGCAGCCGACACACCGCTCGCTCCCTTCGGTCGCTGAACTATGGAGGAAATGGGTTAAGCTGGCCTAATTTTTAGGTCGTCAAGTCGACATGCTGTTAGTATCCCTTTGCGATTAGAAGGAGGTATAGATAGGGAAAAGATTTTGAACGGTACTATCGCTAGTATTAAAGTCAATACCAATGCTTATAGGTAAACTTGGTTTAATCCTGTTCAAATAGAGGGTGATTTCTCAGTGTTAAAAAGTGGGAGATAACTTGACGATTCTTCTTTTGATGTTTGTCTCTGACGTACCATTCATACAAACTCAAGCTAACAGCTATTGTGGTGAACATACCTGCAAGGCTAATTCACTGATGTCCGGCCCAGTCCATTTGTTGTGGTGGAAATTTTCGAAGAACTCAATCCAGTTGGGTGAGCGGTTCTTGAGCGGCAAGCCAAGTGTGTTTTTGTAAAAATGTAAAGAGCGTTCCAAGTTTGAAACAAGGAAGTATAGCCGCACCTATCTTCCTGAACAACACACGCCCTAACGGAACCGTTGGATCACCTTTCATGATTTCATCGACCTTGCTATCTTTGCCTCATACATCCTTGATCTAATGCATAATCCTACCAACACAGCTTGGGCTGCAAATAGTACGTCAAAATACCAAGAACCAAAAATATGCTCAAACAACTCTTCAAATTCTAGGCCATGAACTTGGAATATTGGAATGTTCCCAGCCGTCAATATGTCTAAATTCATTGCAACAAGTTGAATTGACGCGACAACACAAATACCCATCCTAACTTTTGTACTATGCAATCTTAGTAATCCAAGGAGTGTAGCATACACACCTGCGAATACCATAAGTACGTATGCGTGTGATAGGGCATGCTCATAGATATGATCATCGGTCGCAAGAATATAGATGCTAATAGCTATTGATAATAACACAAATATTATTATTGCAGTGTTGTTTTTTCGAAGAAAACCATCAACCATTTTATGAACCTTCAATGATTTTGCCAGATTCCTGCTTTCTTATGACAAGCAAGGGTTAGGCATCACCGACGTCTTCCACGCTCCTAACTTTCAATATCCCCCTAGCCTTTACAGTTATACCTCTACTTGCGATCAGCAACTTTCCAAGCGTGGTTAGCTTCACAATTATCTTTCCACGTTCAACCCTATTTACTTCCACTAATCCCAGATCGGCCAGCCCTTTGAAATCTCTAGCACCCTGAATATGGTAGCTGAGCAAAGGCTTTCCACAGTGTGATACTTCGCTCAATTCTTTCAAACTCTTAACCTCTCCTCCAGCCTTGTCGATCGAATCTAATATGCGAAGCTTTGCATCAGAGACGATCTCGCTATAGCTTAATTTGAGAATAGGCAGTAACACGGGACGTTCTTCCTTATCCAGGCCAAATGCCTTAGTTCCATTGACGAACGCAGCTGATAGTGCAGCGCAACCCATCATCTTATTCCCGGCACCTACATTAATCAAGATCTGGTCAAACTGCTCCGACTCTTTTTTTATTACTTCTCCAATCCTTTCCAAAACATCGTGAATAACATTATTGCTGGATACAGTTAGATAGAT
>JAZFZF010000257.1:0-7785 GCA_036443875.1 Nitrososphaerales archaeon | reverse complement strand
TATAGCATCTCTTGCCAGTTTTATCAATTCCGCTCCATTCTCTTCACTAAGATGCATCGTTCAACCTCTTCCTCACATGTAGTTCAAACTCCTGCAGCTTCTTAAGGTGACTACCTTCCCAGTAAACCTTGTTACATTCTTTGCAGAAATAAAATTGTTCATGCATCCTGATCACTTTTTCAGGAATTAGTTTCTTTACAGAATCTCTATCACAAATAACCAATATGCCATTACAGCGTGGACATCTGGATTTTTCAGGCAAGAATTCAACTGAATAGATTCCACTCTTTTTTAACACATGTACCATGTCATCGACATCGCTTGGACCCTCTAATAACACACTTCTGGTACATGTATTTATTGCTCTCTGGAAGAGCATTTTATCACAAGTTAACAGCGACCTGTCTTGTTGGTGCCCAATTTCAATAAGTTTGTCATCGTCAACATCGTTGTAATACAATGTATCAAAACCAAACATGCGTAATTTTCGTGCCAAGCTACCAAGCATGCTATCAACGACAAAACTCACATAACTCATCATTGTTCTCTGGTAGGAACCTCTCCCCTGCACTCCTCACAGACAAAATGGCCATCAACATACTGTAGATACTCTGACCACTGGTTGCATTCATCACAGTAACCTGACACCAGACCGGGCTTCCTACCGAACCCTTCCCTGATTATATTGGCCTTTTCTGAAACCACATCGATAAGCTCTGGGGTTACTGCTATAATATCAGATGACGAAATTATTCCTAACACATTGTTCTTGTAGGTGACTCCTAGTCGTTTTATGTTGTGCTTACGCAATAGTCTTGCAGCTTCCAGTATACTCTCTTCACTCTCTACGGTCTGCAGTGGTTGCATTACATCTTTAGCCAATACCTTGCTGGGCATTTTATCCTTTGCGACAGCTTTGGAGACAATGTCCCCGTCACTTACAATTCCAACAGGTTTCTCATTATCAACTATCACAATGCTACCAACACCACCTGCGTTCATTTTTTCAGCTATAGTCTTCACGTTATCATTTGATGAAGCTGTTATTAGTGGACTGTTCATGATATCCTTTACCATTACCTTATTAGTAACGTGCGTTTCGCCCTTATCGCTCATGGTAATCTTTTCCTATTCTCACTTTTAATCATTGTGTAAGAAAACACTGTTATCAGCCGAAGATGCTTGCACTACCTTGCATCCGCCACTTGGCAAAACCCGTATTATTTCATCGAGGTTCAGATCCTTTACCAGTTCAGTAAGTTCAACGCTAACGGTTTTTACAAATTCTACCTTGATTTTTTTTGCAGTATCTGATACACTGGAACTATCTGGCTTGATCAGAACATAAGCTAGAGAGATCTTCTTAACTGAATCAGGAGGGCCACACATTACCTTGATCGCTTGCTTTATTTTTACCAATCCAACTGCAAGGTTCAACTTGAGGTCTTTGATGTAGTTACGCTTTCCTTCGATCATGAACGACCCTTTGGGAAGGAACTGTCCACTAGGAGCCGCTTTCTTGAGCTGTTTAGCACATACCCAGAATGAATCTGCAGTTACCAACCCAGACTTCCATGCTCTGCTGAAACTTGCAGTTGCCTGTGCAACCTCATTTATACTCCGCAATTCATCACCCTCTGCGTTCTTCAGTATAAAAAAAGGTGAACCGTGAACTTCTGCATGAAAGACTAGATCGCTATCAGTTAGATGTTTTCTTACTACGGCTGAATTCGAAGATGCGTCTCTGCCTCCAACTGCTAGGAACCCATCTGCAGTAAAAAACCACCTGTAACGTTCATACCACTCCCTGCTTGCTTGGTATTTCACATTCACCTTCTGCCTAGCAACCTTGGACTCTTGTTTCACACTTTCAAGCTGCTTCATTAACTTGTTCTTTGCGTGTTCAACAGACTTGATACCATTTTCAAGTTCCTTTGCTCTGTCGTATATCTCAGATACCACCGAAGGAACATTCGAATTTTTGATAGTGATCCTTTCACCCATAATGCTCAACAGCGTAGAGTTCTGCTCTTCTTCAACAGCAACATCAGCTTTGGTAATTAATTCCTTCACAGAGGCATCGGCCATACTGCTTGTACCACTTCGCGTAAGATTCATCAGTTGATCAGCAAATTCACGCATGAACTTTGATTTTTCAATGAGCGCTTCCCTTGCTTTCTCCTGGTCTTCATGTGCCCTTTCCAGATCATGAATTTTGTTTTCATACTCGCCACTCCTTATGCTCTCGCCGACCTTCTTTAGATAGTTACTAAGAACAGTATCGATGGCTTCCATGTAACTGTTAACAGATTCAACTGATCCTAGGCTTTGAAGCGGAACGGGAGAGACATCTACTACGACATTATCCTGCATAATCAGAACTGGTTTATGGTTTCCGTTGCAAATATTAGTCACCAACTCTTCTATTTTGCTGCAAAGCGTACCTACATCTTTATCGCTCAGTTCGTTACCCTTGGCATCCAGATCAACAGAAGATGCGAGGATTACCTCTTCGACAAATTTTTTGGGTAACGCGACATTCCTTCCTATCCAGCGAGCAACATCAAGATCAGACGAACGCAATCTCATCAAATCTTCTAGTCTTAGGTCAAGTACGTCCTTGCCACGTTTTGGCGGATATACATATTTGGTACCAACCCTCAACACCCTATGCCTTACCTCCAGTGGATTCAGTATTGCTCGTATCATCATTGATTCATCACATAGAATGATGTTGCCACCTGCAAAGAATTCAGAAATTAGGTGTCTAATTTTGCCATCGAGCGTAAACTTCAGTGCGACTATCCTTTCACTTCCAAATTGTTCAATATCGTCTATTTTTGTACGTATGATTTCATTCCTTAATACATTAACGAGTCCGCCTTGTTCAATAGAATCGACCTTTAATCTGCTGATCCATATTCCCTTGTCTGATATCATTAGGAGAATATCTGGTTCAATTGGATGATGAAGCTTTAATTGAATAGCATTCCTTGTAATACCATAAACATTAGCAACATAATATCCATTGAAAATTTTCTTTTTTATTTCGTTTACTAGATACCGCAGCTCTATACCAGATAGTTCCATGTGCTTTACATACAAACCCAAGATTATACTGTTGTGCCTAACCAAAAGGAATTAAACCAAGTCTCTGTACAGAGAAGCGGGAAGGGATTGGGTCCTCTAGATCAAATATTCTGGATGAGAATAGCATTGGGCATGCTGGGTGGTTTTGTGGCTGGTGCACTAGGCTATTTGAGTTCCAATCCACAAGCATTTAGGAGTGGTGTAGGAATCTGTTTCATGACCTACGTCGCTTCCTACATATTGGCGAGGTGGTTTATTGGCCAGCACCTACCGCCAACGGACTACAGAAAGATGGTGACTACAGGTCTGGCTGGGTATGTATTCATGTTCTTGGTTGTATGGATATTGTACAATACATCTGTAATGGCCGGCCAGACAGGTTAAATACAGTTTTCAGCAAACATTCTTACTTTTATTCAAGGTTCCTTAAGGGGAATTTAGGCGTCGTGTTAATTCAGGTTTTTCGTTTACCTTCCTTAATTAGGATAGGTGATAGAGGAGTTAACTTTTACAGCATCGTTGATGGGGCGTTTGCGTCGATGCTAATCCTTCTTACCGTTGTGAACGAAGGATTGGAGCCTGTTTTGTCGGTGCCATTAAAGATGATCTAGTAGATAAAATACTGAAACTGTCCAAACATGTCAGACCAATTGGGATCATAGCTGTTGGATATGCAAACGAACCACCAGAAAAGTTGGAACGGATCTCCTTGGAAGAAATAACTTACTGCGAAAAATATGGCAAAAAGAAGGGTCTGGTGTAAATTCTTCCGGTAAAGTTAAACGTAAATATAGCATTAGGTAGATCAGTAGTTTGTGATATCTCTCGTATCAACTGTGATGCAACCAAAGGGCATTAAGATGGAAGAGCTGGAAACCGTTCCGGTAAGGAAAGGCACTACGCTAGTAAAGCGTGGTTTTGCACACATGCAGAAGCATGGTGTGATTATGGATGTTACAAATGTTGAGCAGGCACATATTGCTGAAGACACTGGGGCAGTTGCAGTAATGGTTCTTGACAAGTTACCATTTGATGTTAGGAAAGCTGGTGGTGTTGCAAGAACTGCAAGCATTAAGGTTATCGAAGAGATAAGAGATCATGTTACTATACCAGTAATGGCCAAGTGTAGGATAGGTCATGTTTATGAAGCAAAAGTTTTGGAGGCTAGCGGTATTGACATGATCGATGAATCAGAAGTACTCACGCCAGCAGATGAAGAACGCCATATATGGAAGTGGGACTTTACCCTGCCAGTTGTTAATGGTGCAAAAAATCTTGGGGAGGCATTGAGGCGAATGGAGGAAGGAAGCTCTATGATAAGGACTAAAGGTGAACCTGGTACTGGAAATGTTGCAGAGGCTGTTAAGCATATAAGGCTCGTTAACAACGAAATTACAAGGGTCAAGTCGATATACGAATCTGGCAATATACAGGAATTGGTCAAGGCTTCAAGAGAACTGAAAGTCTCTTATACCTACGTTGAAGAAACTGCTAAACTCGGCAGATTGCCTATAGTAAACTTTGCGGCAGGTGGTATTTCAACACCAGCAGACGCTGCATTTCTTATGAATCTAGGGTGTGATGGAGTCTTCGTTGGTTCTGGAATATTCAAAGCTGATGATCCTTCCGAAAGGGCAAGAGCAGTAGTAATTGCTACCACATATCATGATGACCCGAGGCAAGTTATGGAAGCCCAGAAGATGGTTGATGAAAAGAAATCTATGCTAGGCATGGACACAACGAATCTTGATCTTAGGATGCAGGAAAGAGGAAGCAACGTATGAAGCAGATAACGATAGGTATTCTTGCCATACAAGGAGATATCGAGGAAAACCTTTCTGCCACTACCATAGCTTTAAGTGAACTTGGAATTAAAGGAAGAGCTATACCTGTGAAATATGTTAATGAAATTACAGATGTTGATGGTCTGATCCTGCCTGGAGGGGAGAGCACGATTATCGGAACTCTAGCAAAGTTAAGCGGTATAACTCAGTTGGTAAAGGATCGTGTAAGCGATGGTATGCCTGTAATGGGTACCTGTGCTGGCATGATAATGCTTGCTAAACGTGCCTACGATAAGGTGATTGGGGAAACTAGACAGCAGCTGCTTAGCATTTTGGATATTACTGTAGAAAGAAATGCTTTCGGAAGGCAGAACGACTCTTTTGAAGCTGAATTGGAGATACCTTTGATAGGAAATGAAAGTTTCGGTGGTGTCTTCATACGTTCTCCCATTGTTACAGAAATGAAGAATGGTGTTGATGTAATAGCGACCTTGAACAACAAAACAGTTGCTATAAAGCAAGGAAGTGTTATAGGCACTTCATTCCATCCAGAATTGTCGAATGATACAAGATTGCACAAATACTTTACAAGTAGAGTATATGAGTATGTAAAGTAGGTACCAGATAGTAAAATTTGTTGCTGGATTGGTGCTAATACAACAGGGTTGGAAATACTGTTAAATGAAGACCTCTGCAGTGTACTCACATTTATTCTCAGGCAGCCATATTATGCCACAGGATGCTGCTTGCCAGCTAGAATAATCAGCGTATTCGCCCTTGGTATGGTACAGGCTATATACGTAATCGCAAATAAACAATAAGAACCCAGTTTCAAGGTAATTGTACAAATGGAGAATGATGATATCGCAAAGATCTTCCATGAGCTAGGATTTTTCACTGAGATGGAAGCAGATACAAATGCTTCATTTAAAGTTCGAGCATATCATCGTGCGGCAGAAGTAATTACCAGTTTATCTTTCAATGTTGAAGATATGTACAGAAAAGGAGGATTGAATAATCTGCTCGAGATCCCATCGATCGGAAAAGCTATTGCTTCTAAAATCGAAGAATGTATCACAACCGGAAAGATCAAGCAACTTGAAGGTCTGAAGATAAAAATTCCAATTGCGATTGAGGAGTTGTCCGGTATTGAAGGTATAGGTCCAAAGACAATCAGTATACTTTATGATAAATTGAAGATCAAGAATTTGGATGATCTGGAAAAAGCAGCATCGGAAGGAAAGCTTAGCAGTCTTCCGGGCTTCACTGCGAGGAAAAACGAAGCTATACTCCAACGTATCCAGTTTATTAAAAAAGGTGAGGGTCAGCATCTTCTTGGTGATCTTTATCCCACAGTCAACGAAATAGAAAGGTGCCTATCTCGGATTGAAGGAGTAATAAAAGTAATAGCTGCTGGATCTGTTAGAAGAATGAATGAAACCATAGTTGATATTGATTACCTGCTGGTTTCTCCAGATCCAGAAAAGGTCTTGGACTGCGTTGTTGTCATGCCAGAGGTTCAAAGCGTCTTGAATAGAGGACTGAATAAAGTGTCTGTGCAATTGAAAGATGGTATCGATGCAGATCTGTTTGTAGTTCCAGAAGAGAGTTTTGGTTCTGCTTTACATTATTTCACTGGAAGTAAGGAACATGTAGTAAAAATGCGGAAAATAGCAATTGTAAAGGGCCTCCATCTGAACGAGTTGGGGCTTTTTGATAAGGATGAAAAAGTTGTTGCGGGTGCAACTGAAGAGAGTGTTTATCGAGCGATGGATTTGGATTGGATCGCACCGGAGATGCGTGAAAATAAAGGCGAGATTGAACTTGCAAAAAATGGTAAACTGCCGGAATTGATCGAGTATGGAAGCCTGAAAGGTGACTTGCAGGTTCACAGCAACAATACAGATGGAAGTATGTCTATAGAGGAGATGGCATTAGCTGCCAGAGATAACTGGGGGCTAAACTACATCGCCATTACTGATCACACGAAGAGTCTCGCAATAGCCCGTGGGCTTGACGAAGAAAAGTTGCTGGAGCAAGCAGACAAGATCTCTGAACTTAACGATAAGCTGGATAATTTTAGAATCTTATCTGCTGCCGAAGTAAACATAATGAAAGATGGTTCACTTGACATTGCAAATAATGTGCTTGACAAATTGGATATAGTGGGGGCTTCGATTCACTCCAATTTTGCGTTATCCATTGAAACTCAGACAGAAAGATTGATAAAAGCAGCAAAAAATCCTAGTGTTGATATTCTATTCCACCTTACTGGAAGGCTCATCAACAAGAGAGAGGGCTATCAGGTGGATATAGGAAAGGTAATTGATGTTTCAAAGGATACGGACACTGTTCTTGAAATTGACGCGCATTACAATAGGCTTGATCTAAGGGACGACTATGTGAGAATGGCAATTCAAAATAAAGTCAAACTGGTGATTGATTCGGATGCACACCATCCAGCTCATTATGCGTTCTTGATATTTGGTGTTGGACAAGCAAGGAGAGGTTGGGCCAAAAAATCCGATATCCTCAACACTTTGAACACAGACAAGTTACTAAAGAATCTAAAGTAATGAGTCTAGGATTATTTTTAGATTTAAAATGCCTAGGCAACCAAGTCATCCCACCAATGACGAGTGTTAAACCAGAGCTATTATAATATTCTGTGAAGGCAAAATCCGTATTCGAATCAAGTTGACACTTTTAATCGGCACTATTTTTTAGTACATTCATTGCTCCTACCTTTACAACCTATGTGACGGAGTATTCCAAGCTGAAGGATACAACGCTAACAATAGATCCACTTCCAGAATGAACAAACGGCTTGCATTGCAATGCTAAATTTCTTGTTGGCGAAGTTGTGGCGTTTAGAGGTATCTTGACTGATATCATTGGAAGTTTCATCTCA
>JAZFZF010000256.1:0-4972 GCA_036443875.1 Nitrososphaerales archaeon | reverse complement strand
CGGTTGCTGTTATTGTAGTGTTGATCATAGTAGGATACGTCATAAGAGATTAATCATTTTTACTTACTTCATGCACTACATCTGTTGGTGATAATTACTGATGTCATGTAGTAATCCATTTGGCCTGGCAAACTATATCCTATCATCCGTGAGAGTATGCCTTGGTATATCATGTCACTGCTGCTTGCTCATATGATTATACTATGCTTCAGATGATTGTCAAGCATGAGATGCTCGACGCAGGTTACTCGGAACATTTTATCATACATACGACAGGATATTCAAGCCCTCTTGAGGACTAATATTTTTGGGCAAAGTTGACAATGTGATAATATATAGCTTCAGTTTTGAGCAACCAATTTCTTCGTCTCCTCTACCTGCATTTAAAAACAATTTTTTTCTCTAGAAACCTTTGTCGTCTTGGTTCTGGTGTCATAAATAAATCCGAATATTGTACAGACAGGCTTTGGTGTAAGAGTTGCATCAACTGTCTCTCCACGTAAGCTAATCACTAAATTCACCGCTATATTTGCAGCCGCCTTGCTTATTTTAAGTAAGGCCATTGAAGCTTTGGCTTTTTAACTTCGACTAGAGAAATTTACTAGTAACCAAAATGGGTAATAGTACCATCGCGAGGAACAAAATATTAGTTCAATAGATCGCTAAACTAATTACCAAGCGTTTGCTTTAATGTTTGTTTAGTTCATGTGAATTTAACATCACGATTATCACGTATCTTGACAAATAATATTCCATTCCTTCTGTCCTCTAGTATCAATATTTACTCAATTCCCAAGATCGCATCCAGCAGATGATTCTGAACACTCAGGACCGGAGCCTCAACCATCAAAGAAAAACTGAGTCATCCGAGATAGAGATTTATACGTTGTCAGCATATATTATATTATGACCACAGTGCAAGGACTCGAAAGTAAAGTCTATGATATTGTGGATTCGGTGAACGTGGCGAATATTCCAGAAAATGCAAGGAGATTGGACGTATGGATGCCCACCATAACAACCAATGAACATCAACGTCTACTGGATCTTAAAGTCGAAACTCAGTTACCTTTGAGGGTCACATATGATCCAGTGTTTGGAAATAAGATACTTTACTTAGAAGCCAAGAGTCCTAGGATAACAAAAGCTGAAGTGAAGTTGAGATACAGGGTACTCAAGCGTGAATACAGTGTTAGTACAGATCCAAGTATTGTAGGAGTTTTTGGTGATGGTGACCTGCAATTGCTACGAAGACATCTCCAACCAGAGAGACATGTGCCAGTTGATGAAAATATGAGGAAATTAGCATTTGAGATAGTGGGAAAGGAACGAAATATCTTACAACGGGTAAAAAAAATCTTCGATCATGTGGTGGGACGTATGCGATATAATGCACCTAAGCAATCTTGGGTAGGCAGTGCAGAGCACGCTCTTACTTGTAGCACCGGAAACTGTAACGATATCCACGCCCTCTTCATATCCTTATGTCGATCTGTTAGCATACCATCTAGATTAGTGATGGGCTTTGAGCTTGTGGAAGATTCAGAAGACTGTGAAGTATGCGGTTATCACTGTTGGGCCGAATTTTTTGCCCCAAACTTGGGCTGGGTTCCAGTTGACGCCTCCTGCTCAACAAAGTACGGAAAGCATGGTTTATTCGGAAACCTCGAGGTTAATCATGTCGCGTTATCAATAGGTAGGGATATAATCCTAACACCACCACAAAAAGGCGAACCTATACTATTCTTCTACTCTGCTTATGCCGAAGTCGACGGAATAAGGCATACAGACACCAAAAGGAATTTCACATTCAGAGCCGTTAGCTAAACTTTAGCTGTAGAAGATCGTTTCTTGAAAGAACAAAGATATCTACTTGGGCATAGTTATTTATGGTTATGAATTGAAATTTCAAGAAAAATTGTTATGCTGCCAATGAATTATTAAAAATAATACTTGGTTGTCTTATCAGATATACCCTCATTTTTGAATCTTATTCTCCAAGATTATTTTCCAAGAACGTTGAATCTAGGAGTATCAGAAAGCAGGACTTTACGCAAAAGCCATTAAGCACAGACGAACTGATGATATAAATGTCGCTAACCATTCTGATATGGATCTCCAGCCTTTACTTTGCTTGGGCTATAGGAACCCATTACACGGGGGCAGCACTTGGACCTGCTGTGGGTGCTGGGTTATTGAGCAAATCCAAGGCCTTGAAGCTCATGGCTATCCTAGCCTTTGCTGGCGCTTTCCTTAGCTTTAAGGTTCAGGAGACCTACGCATTTAATATCGTCAGCAACATTAACGAGATTGCTGTAGCGGCTGCTCTTCTCTCTGCCGCTCTCACTACAACAGCCTTCACATATCTTAAGATACCAACATCGACGATCCAAGTCTTTACATTCTCACTGGTTGGTGCAGCAGTAGTTGGGGGCTTGAGCGTAAGTATCAAAGTACTCTTGACCTTTGTACTTTTTTGGGTCGTAGCTCCTGTTGTCGCATTGTCGTTGGGTTTTTTATTGATAAAATTGATTCCCAAGCATGGAATGGAAAAATGGATAAGGTATTTTGTCATCGGCTCTTCTATGCATTCAGCCTTCTCCGTAGGTTCTAACGATGTCAGTAATGCAGTAGCTATGCTTGTCGCCCTTGACTATGTTGATACTATAGCTGCAAGCCTTATCGGCGGAACGTTCATCGCAATCGGAGTATTGACATGGGGGCGCAGGGTTCTGGCTAGAGTTAGTGGGGAGATAGTAACGATGAAGTTGGATGTAGCATGCAGCGCACAGATAGCTAAAGCATCAACAATAATCGGAGTAAATCTGGTAGGATATAACGCTTCTATCAATCAAACGTTGATCAGTGGTCTAGTTGGTGCAAGTATGGGAAAGAAAGAGAAGAACATTAACTCACGAATCATGAAAGGCATATTGATCGGATGGGGTATAAGCCCCGTATCCGGTCTGGTAGTCTCTGTGGCCCTGAGCCTGATATTCTTAGCAGTGTTATGAGTTACTACCTGGTAATAGTTACTAGATAATAATAGAAGTGACAATTAACTGTCCGTCACAGTTTACTTTAGCAAAACATTCTTTATACATCAACCATTTAACACGGTTCAAGTCAAGGATTGTCAACTATTTTTTCGATAGTGCTTCAGTTATAGCTTGCTTCAATTGCTCGTCGCTCAACCCTTCCGTTTCTATGCCTACCGTCTCAGCTATCTTCAAGAGCTTTACTCGGTCATCAGAATTTACCATCTTATCTATATCTTTTTTTCCTTCAAGCTTTCCCTTTTCAAAGTCAGATTGTGCCCTTCCAAAAGACCTAGCTATTTGGGGTATCTTCTTAGCTCCAAATAATAGCATTCCACCGGCTGCCACTAATACTAATATCCATTCCATTCCCGCTATGAATAGAGGACCCATCTGTTACTGATATAAGCATCATCATTTATATCTGTTAAGCTTGAAGAGATATCTTACATATATACGAGAAATATTGAGGGGATCAAATCGTAGGAATGTGCTTCAGATAACAAGCATAAAAGCAACCTGTGTCGAATTTGATTAATAAGATTATCTGGAATTCGAACCACCAATTGGTGAGGGTTTAACTTTGAGGAATTAAATATGCTGTATAAACTAATAAGCCATTGATGGGGACGCACCAGTGATTTGTCAAACCGCTGTATTTTTCAAACCTGGTATTACAATTACAGTACTTGGTTGAATGTGCCCTATCTTTGTGACGAAGACGCACTTTCACCCAGCGCTCATTGTATATTTCATGATCAAAGTTACTGGAAGGATAATCCCAGTAGAGTAAACGAAAGATTAATCAAAAAGATTGAAACTGCGTTGCCAAACAAGGAGGTTTTGTACTTTATAGGCTATAACTTGCCTGAGATAAAGATCACTGAAGGTTTTGAGGCGGCAACTTACTTCGACTTTACCAAATTCCATGATCTGGCTTACTTCAAAAGTGCTACGTTTGATCTGGTCAGCTTTGAAGGGGCTAGGTTTGAGGGAAGTGCCGTCTTCCAGGATGCCACATTTAGGAAAGCTGACTTTAAACAGGCTACATTCAATGAAGAGGCCAACTTCCAGCGGGCTATATTTGGAAAGCACGACTTTTCCGAGTCAAAGTTCCTAGGTAGTTTGATTTTTAATGAGGCAATTTTTGGAGAAGCCTAATTAACATTTATGCAATATTTAGAAAGGCATCTGGTCTATACTATATGAAACATATGTCTATACGAGTTGAAGACCTGATAGTATTACTAGATTAAAAGCACTAGACTTGATGCATTAATAAAAAAAGGGGTTTAGTTTCGTCTTCGTCCGCCGGTCTTCTATTATTTCTTGGGGATGAAGGATTTTCCTTCAAAGTCTGATGGTGTTGGTACGTCCATTATGTCCAGCATTGTAGGTGCAATATCAAGCAGGCTACCTCCCTTTAATTCGCCCAAGCGGGGAATATCAGGTCCACCCATCATGAATGTGCAGTCATCTCCATGTATTCCATCATCTTTGCCCAATAGTGTGTCGTATGAATACATTGTAGGGTATCCAACTCGTTCGTTCACAGCCCAATTTCCATTTCCAATGAATAGGAACAGATCAGGAGCCAAGTGAGCGTAGGTCCCTTTGTATACATCCTTTCTCTTTGTTATCTTTGTATCCTTTATCTTGTTTCCTTTGTCGTCTGGGACATCATACAGTTCTTTGTATATTGCGTCAAGAGTGGTGTCATAATCCTTTTCGTCAACTATACCAAACTTCTCTCTACCCTTCATGTTCAAGAAGATCTGCCCTTGATAACCAGTTCCCCATGCTTTGGTCTGTGACCAATCAACCATCTCGGTCAGGAATTTTGTCAATGGTATGTGTATATCCGTCTTCACGTCCGGTTTCAACTTCATATACCCTTTGTCGATCAGCCATTCGTTGATGTTTAATCTTCCATC
>JAZFZF010000255.1:0-2259 GCA_036443875.1 Nitrososphaerales archaeon | reverse complement strand
ACCGTTATTGACTTGAAACCACTTTTTGGCATAATGCGATCAAGTGTCAGTACAATATCACTATATAAAAAATTTTTCTCTCCTATCATGTCTCTGAAATTTCCTTTGGTATATACCTCACAATGATTAAATAATTTATTATCGTCCGAAAACAAAGTTATAAATGCATAATTCATTACCCAAGCAATGCTACATAAAATGGGGTCGTGGGCTAGGTTCATCAAGAAGATGAGTTGTATCTTTCTTGTTGATGGAGGTTAGCATGGTATGCTTCGAGCCTTGGGCGCTCGAGGTCGCCGGTTCAAATCCGGCCGACCCCACTGATTTAATATCTGTGCTGATAACCCAACGAACATAAAAAAAATCTATCAAGGGGTAAGCCTACAATTGATATAAGCATAGTAAACGACAATCTAGATTACAACATTAAGCAATAATTCTCCATATTCTAGGAGGGTGTAAGAGAAGGTTCGAATTATCTTGATCCTCAAATAGTTCTTACAGAAACCCTTTCCCCAATCTTAAATACAGTTAAAACATACTGAAATAGAATAATGCTAGTTAACAACTACATGGTGTCAGGCTTGTCTATCGCTACAGTCCTAACACTATCTATGATGTTGAGCACTCCAATTCAATTTATTGAAGGAGAGGACGGAGAAAGGAAGTATACAACTTACCCAGATGTAGAATTGAAATGGACTCCAGTTAGCCCTACTATTGATGAAGAAATATCATTTGTGATTGAATTCAGAGATACTGGCTCGAAGATGCCAAAATCCCACATCGATTACACCTTCAAAATATCGAAGAGAGGAAATGATCTATACACGATATCAAACCATACACATTCAGGCACTGACACCATAAAGCAGAAACTTTCTTCTGATGGAATCTATCCGATTACCGTTACCATTACAGGGATAGACTTCAAGGAAGTCGAGCCAAAATCGTCATATTTCTCTCTAAGAGTTAAGCCAGTTACGGAGAATGAGCGAGGTGAATTTCGATCCATCACAATACCTACAAGCGAAAAAGGAGTAGAGATAGATGGAAGGTGGACTACCCAGACGGAATGGGCAGATGCGAGCGAGATAAAGATCGAAGATAAAGATTTGGTCTACCTTAGGACTAAACATGATAAAGTGTTTCTATATATCCTGCTTGACTTCATCTCAGACGATGGTCTCGACAAGAGTAGCGACGTCGGCGTGGTTTGTTTTGATACAGAAAGCGATGGGAGTAATTCTCCGCTTCAAGATGATTACTGTTTCTATCGAGTCACAAGAGCTGGAAAATTCAGGGATGGTATAATTCAAGGTAACGGTGGCGGCTGGACTATTTTACAGGAGTCTAAAACATGGGATCCGTACGAGCAAAAGTTCAAAGCTCGGATTGGATACTCACAAATGAATGATCCCTACGACAGTGCTAATAAGCACGTGCATTACGAGTTTAGAATCCCAATAGAATCATACGACCTTAACGAGATGATGGGATTTTACGTTTATCTTAATGATGGTTTTAAGAATGAATTTATCGAATGGCCTCTGGATGCTGGTGCTAGACATCTTGCATTAATAGTAAACGATGTTCTGCCAGCCCCAGATAGCTGGGGCGAATTACATCTGAAACTCGGTAAGAAAGAAAGTGTTCTTTCCAATACTGAGGTTCAATTGGTTGAAGAAGATGAAGAGAAGGTGGTAGAAGTAAGAGTTCAAGCAAAGCAGATCAAGAATCTTGTTATCGTGCGATTAAGAAATATGGGAGATAGCACCGAAGATATACACACATTTAAAATATTACTACCTGATTCATTGCTGAAGGCATTCAAAGGACCCATAGAATGGAGTGAAGAAGGGATACTGGATAACGGAGCAGTTTTTTCGACTTTTAACAACCCTATCCATATAGATGGCAAAGCATATTTCATTCTCAAAGTAGATGACGTGAAGCCTGTCATTCAATGGACCGTGTATGACTCAAATAAAGATGCATTAGCGGAAGGTTCTATGACGCCGTTTCTTCTTTGATTAATTTGTTGGTAATACTCGGCCCAAAAATAGAGGGGTCGGGCCCCTTATGTCTTCTATAATGAATCCTCATAATATTTTAGCTTCACAATAATAATATCATAGAACTCAACCTACCTACTAATAATTAAAACTACTTCCTGTAGCAGAAAAATACCAATACACTCATCCTTCGTGCTATTACAAGTGCGACAGAAGTTAGCAAGTGCCCTCAAAACTTTAACGG
>JAZFZF010000254.1:0-2187 GCA_036443875.1 Nitrososphaerales archaeon | reverse complement strand
GGTCTTAATTTACCTACAGGAATTAAAATAACGTTTAGCAAAATCAAAATAAAAGTATACTATGCCGGCTTTACGTCTGCATCTCTTGATTTGTATGTTGGCCTCCGATTGATTGTTCTAAAGAACGAATTTGGTTGTACCGTTGGCGTTGGACCAATTGGGTGAGAAAGGGTGCGGAATCTGTGCTTATATCCTTCTTGATACCCTGTTCAGGAAGTCTCTTGTCAATGACCCATCTTTTCCTGTGCAGACTCTTAATTTGACCACGCCCATCATCGAATACTCGATCATGTTCTAGAATTCGTCACTTACTACTGGTTCAATGTCAAGCACCCAAGCCATACACATATACATGCTTTATCGGTATGAAAATTAATGACCAAAAAAAGCAAACCCAACAAATCCGGCAAAAATACCATTAGAGGATACAGTAAGAAGTATGCCAAGGCAGAGCGCTTTAGAATTAAGAGAAAAAAACGCTAGTTTACAAGTTTGAAAATTCCTGTATTATCATACTGGCATAACAAACACCGTCAATAACGTTCATTATCGTAGTGAATTCATTAGGTGCATGAATGTTTGCATACGATGGCGAACATCCCGTCCATACAGATTGTAGTTTAAGTATTTTGGTGAATACAAAGTCTGGGCCCGAACCCCACATGTTAGGAAATAGCGAAGGCTTCTTCTTGTATACTTTCTCTGCAGCCAGCGATGTAGCCTTTACTACCTTGGCATCGATGTTCGTCTTTGAAGGTTCTACCGTTCCTAACTTGTAAATAGTCATGTCCGTAAATCCACGCTTTGCCAAATATGTCCTTAGCTTCTTTATGAGATCATCCGTATTCTGATCATACACAAGTCTGAAATCAAGTTTGACGATCGCTTCATTCGGTAGGACCGTTTTCGCACCTGTTGAAGTATAACCGGACTGAATGCCAGCTATGTTACACGTTGGTTCAAAAAGAAGTTTTTTCAAAGCCTCGTTACCCGTAGTATTGTTTAATAGTTGCTTAACACCATACTCTTTCTTGATCATCTTTTCATCATATTCCAATTTTTGTACTAATGCTAGATCTTCTTCGCTAGGTACCTTCATGTCGTCATACCATCCATCAATCATTATCTTTTCTTCTTTCTTTATAGAATCTAATGCGCTAAGCAAACGCCAGGCAGGATTTGGCACTATGGGTGCTAAACCTGAATGTATATCTGTAGAAGCTGTTTTACATCTCAACTCAAGGTACAGTAAACCTTTCAAACCAGCATATATAGATGCTGCACCAACTGGATTCAAGGAGCTATCAAAACACAAACTTGCATTAGCTTTAAGCATTTGTCGATTCTTCTTCACAAATTCTGGTAAGTTGATAGAAGAGATTTCTTCCTCCCCTTCGATAAGGAACTTAAGGTTTACTGGTGGTTCACCTACAGTATCTAAGAACGCCCCGGCGGCTTTTATCAGAGATATAACATTTCCCTTTGAATCCGCAGCACCTCTTCCATGTACTTTGTTATCTGCAACGACGCCAGAAAATGGATTGTACTTCCATTCATCAAGAGGTTCAACTGGTTGTACATCATAATGGCTATACAGCAACAATGTCCTTTTACTGCTTGATTTGACTTCTCCATAAACTACAGGGTTCCCATCCTTCAGTTTGGTTATATTGCTAGTTATACCCGAGTCACGCATTATTTCATTTAACGCTGACGCACATTCCTCAATGCCTACATCCTGTGCAGAAATACTGGGATGCTTCACTAACTTTCTAAGATCGCTGACTATCTCATCTTGATTTCTCGTAACATGTTCTCTAACGCTATCTAGCACATGAATGAATAGTTATTACATGAACTTAACGGTTTGCCTATACATATGAGAATTACCAGTAAGTTGTTGATTATTGGTGGCTTTGAACTGTTCTTTACAATATATCAGACGGTTGATACTCCTAAATAATCAAGCAGTTTACCTATATCAGTGATAGGATTCCCACCCTTCTCAATGACCTGTTTTGCAGGGGGGTTCTTACGGTATGTATCGATTCTTGCATTTATTCTGTCCTCGTAACTTGGTGTATGCTTGTTTTGGTAAAAGACCCCGATCGGTATTTTGTCTCCCCATTCATGTGATTTTTCTATAACTTGAATTGCCTTAGCATTATTTTCAGAATCATCTTCAGC
>JAZFZF010000253.1:0-3489 GCA_036443875.1 Nitrososphaerales archaeon | reverse complement strand
TAAACTGGGAAAAGTTTCAAATTTCTCCATCTAATTTGGTAAATAATCTCCGAGAGTATGCAGTAGAGAATCCATTATTTTACTTTTTATTCATCGGTTTGCCGTTTGGGGCAAGCTTTGCAGTAGGTTTGTTAGTAGGTTTGAAGATGGGATAGGTGAAGTAGAAAAATATGGCAAGACGTCGGAGTATAGACTTTATTTTTGAACGAGCTGGGGTACTTTGAAAGGCAGAATCTTGCTGTGAACCCACGAATAAAGGGAAAGATAGGCGTTGGGGCTCTTAATGTGCTTTGATCAGCTCACGGTTAGCTGCTGTAACTTGACAAAAGCTCCAATGCAGTCTTGTTGCAGGCTAATTCCGCAAGAGAAATGGATAGATCTAAAGCCTCCTGAGATGACAAATTATGAAATTGCTTTTCAATAGCCGACGTCAAATTCTCTCTTTGTTGTGCTGTACTTCTCAGGCGATTATTTTCATCTGCTAGTTCCATCACTTGACGCTTCAGATTATTATTCACAACAACAGAGCGCATTATTTCGCTGTTTTGCCTCGAAATCTCCTCGTCTCTCTCATCCTTCTCTGTCAGCACCTTCAGCACGCCTGATCTGAGAGGCATGCTTGAATCTACATCGTAACCTCGCTCCACAAACAATTTCCTTGTCTGCATGTAGTCTGAATTGCCATATTTTCCTTCAAGCTCGTTAAAGTCGTCGACAGCTTTACTTATCTTCTCAGGAGGATAAACTTGTTGTAAAATATCTGGTATGTCGACTCCGTCACACGGCATCTTTGTTATCTTTATTATCGGATCTGCCTCCGTGCTTGACCCTTCCTCCTTCTTCTTTAGCTTTGAAATTGTATTTGGTGACATATGATAAACCTTGCATGTGATAGATCTCTGTACGTCTGACTCGTCACATTTGAGTACCTTTTCGTCCTTGGTGTGATGGTGTCAATGTTTGGTGAGTTCAATCCTACTCTGCGCCATCTTCCCAATTTGATCATCATCGACCTCTCCGACTTTCGCTTGTCTTATCTAGACACCCCCTTCAAAGACACTTTAGGCTGAGTTAGTCTTAATGCTTCTTCCCTCGATTTCCATAGATACGCCATATGGAGATATGCAAGTCTGAAGTAAAGATACAAATATACAAAACGATACCAAAAGATACCCAAAGATACTTGAACAAATAGTCGCTTCCTTAACCGTTTTCCTTCCCATAGCGAGCCTCTCGTGCCTCAGTATTCAAGTAAAGTGAGCCGTGTGAGCTCGCTGCCAAAGTTCTCTCCCTATCCAAGTGACATTAAAGATAACTTACCCATCGCTTTTCTACACAGCTCACACTTCTTTGAAGGTCTACCGGAATGCTGTGTAAAGATATGGATCTGGAAACTGGCGAACCTTTGAAGAGTTGCCAGCTGTTTATCCTTCTCCTTTTCTTTCTGTTGTGTTTCTTCAATCCGCTTCTCGAAATCACTTACTATGTTATTCATATGGCCTTTACCCTTGGTACATAACCAGGGTTCTACAACTTCGTTGAACTTGTTTCTCATTTCTTCTATCTGGTCTATGGGTAAATTCTTTCTAAGCGTGTACGCCATCTCAAAATTACCAGTATGGCCCATGAAGAACTGTTGGATGTTATGATGAATGTTTGAGTTCATTAAAGCCGTGTCACAATACGATCTTAATGTGTAGGTCCTATATGGAAAACCTGCCTTGCGGAACACTCTCCAAACATCACTTCTGGAATGCCCCCTTCCTGCCTATCTAAGAGTTTGTTCCATCATCTCTGAATATGTAATTATCTGGTTCTAGTTTTTCTTTGGTTAACCTCTGGTCAAGCATGGTTTTTAGATAGGGACAACATTCCTCTATGAGAAATGTAAAGTATGGTTTTTTATTCTTGGAAAACTGTGCTGGAACTTTAATCATGGTTGGGATCTTCTCAAATATTACAGTGTTACCATTTATCCTCATCTCAGACAGATCTTTTACCTTCAGGCGTGCAGCTGCTTTAGGTCTTATACCGGCAACCCCCTCTAACGCTATCTTAGCAGCCTACCAAACACTGGCCTTGTACAGTATCTTGGCTAGTTCCTCTTTATTTGGTGGCCTCTCATCATAAATTGTCGGTGTATCGTGAATATTGTCAAAACTGATCTTATTCCTCTTACCTGAAATTACTAAATCGGTTTCGAATTCTATCCTGGATTTAATTCCAAGGAACACGTTAAGAATACCTTTTGGAGCTTTACAGACCTGCTTTAACACCCTTCTTCATCTTTATAGATGAGATCACTTCTGCAATTATTCTAGCTGCCAAATGAGAAGTTGCATCGCCAACATCATAATCTGGGCAAACTTCCATGAGATCCATTCCAATTATTCCGTTTTTTGCTATTGTTTTTAGCAAATAGATAAGCTCCTTGCTCGAGAGACCGGCTGGAACAGGTGCAGAAACTCCTGGTGCAAATGCGGGATCGATGCAGTCAATATCCAATGAAATGTAGACGTTATCGCTCATCTTCTTAACTACCAGATCAGCAACGTTCCTAACACCTATATCGAGAACATCTAATGGTGTAAGTACAGTGATGTTCATTAGTTTCAGGTTTTCTATCTCTTCTGGTTCTGGCGCCCTTATGCCTATCTGCATACTATTGCTCACATTGATACTTTCGCTTATATCGGAAAATACGGAACCATAGTATTCTTTGGTTGAGTAAATGAAATCTGGGTGAGCATCAAAGTAAACAACGCTAAGATTTTCGACCACTTCGCTTGTTGCATTTACAGCTTTGGTAGTAATGGAATGATCTCCACCAATCACTATCGGGATTTTTCCAGCAGAAACTATCTGCTTCATAACACTGCTAATTGTGTCCTTGGGCACATTGCCATAATCAAACACTTTTTTGTTCGAGGTCTTTAGTTCTGGCATTGCTAATGTCTTCATGCCCGCCCGTACGAAAACATCTCTTTCATTTGATACCTGCCTTATTCTGTCTGGTGCCTTTGCAGTGCTCTTTCTACTAGCATGTGAACCCGATTCATCTGGAACACCAACTGTAGTTATATCTGCGTCTTCAAACTTTTCTACATTCGACCAAGCATACTTCATGCTGTATATTAGAAAAAACGAATATTTGTTGATACCGCCCTTGGCATGAGATGTTAACCAAACATCTTCTAAAATTATAGGGCGATGGTCGGACTCACTCTATAGTCTGATGAGACACGACCAATTATTTTACTTTAGGAGTTTCGCAACTTCTTCCTTCAATGGAATTACATTTATGGTTGTAGTCGTTGGTAGCTTACTTGAGGCACTTCGCATTGCATCTTTTGCCTTTTGCAGATTATCGGCTTTAATCTGCAATTCAAGTATAACCTGCCCAGACCTAACTCGTGCTCCAAGACCCGTACCCTTGCCAAAAGCTCTTCGCATACCCTCCTGCAGTCTATCTGCACCAGCAGTTGCAAT
>JAZFZF010000252.1:0-2850 GCA_036443875.1 Nitrososphaerales archaeon | reverse complement strand
ACTGATGGGTGTTAAGAAAGATGGGAATCTATGCCCATTTTTGGGGGTTGATAGCGACGAACGCTCACCGCACGGAGGTTATAGATGCATGATATATGAAAAGAGGCCATTGGCATGCAGAGCATATCCAGTAATAGAATCCAGTAAAAAAGTGAAATTAGATGGCAAGTGTCAATTCTGTAAATCGTGTTCTGGCAATGTTGAAGGATTGGAGAAAGAAATAGAAGCCTTGGTCAGCATAAAGCAAATGATGCGTCCTCACGAGCGAGAAATCTGGAGATATGCAACTGGTGTCGTAAATGAGGAAGATAGAGATCTGGCTCTTAGGGGTTGGATATTGGAAACGCATTAAAACTTATGGAAAATTAGCGAGTGCAACAACTCCGGCAGTTTCTTTGTATTCTTCAGTACTACGCTTACCTGTAAAATCTACAGATAATTATCCTCCCTATTTCTATGAGTCATTATTTGTTTTGAATGCAAGGAAGCATGTAGTAATCAAGTCGCGGATATTTCAAGACAAGTAAATCTTGGCCCCATTCTAAAATACTTGAGCGTCTCGATTCTGCTTTAAATCGATTCTAACAGTCCCTCCCCATAAAAGAACCAGCAATATACATATGGAGGGTGTTCTTAATTTATTATCTGCAGCATGGATCTGTTGCACAACCAGTTTCGTGCTCGAGATGACAATTGCATTCGCACCTTTTGCTAGAAGTTATTTTCTCATAGACCAATCTGTGCTCTGTGCAATCTTTACAGATTTGCATAATGTCATCATCAATTTTCAACAATATATAGTTTCAATTATGGTTGCGAATTAATCTTTGCTTCATACATTCCCGCCTTGAAGCTTACCGTAACCTTACTACCTTGCTGCAAGTTGCAATTTTTGATTACCTTAGGAATCCCATCTGGGGTGTCTACAACACATTCTCCATTGGAAGTAGATACAATAATGCCCTCTGCTGTCACCGTCTCGCGAATAAGGTTCGTTGCTGGAAATACAACAACAGCTAAGAATACAGCAGCCCCAGCTGCAATAACACCAAATCCTATAACTAGACTCCTCGTACTTGTAGTTTCAAACGCCATACCAAGTTTTGATATGTTATCCCACTTTTAAACTCACATATCGATTCTCATTTGTGAGATTGCCCTTGTTAAAATAGAATATTTTTACCTCAGTTGAAAGTGCTTTGTATCGTGGTAATTATAATCACTTGGCACTAGTATGGAGAAACTAGGTTCAATCTTCTAAACGAACCTGCTACATATGAAGAGGTGAAGGGAACAAAGGTCATGGATACTGACGGAGAGAAGTTGGAACTGTACCGGAACTACCTTTAGATCCCTTTAATTTGACAACAAGGGATAACGGTACACATGGGATTCAAGAACAAGAAGAGTATACTTGCAACAGTATTCTATAGAACTATACTATTATTGATATATGAGATTAGTAGGTTTAACCGTTGGGGTTCGATGTATAATTTGTAGGTAATACCTCAACTCAAAACTTTCACTAATTCGGTTAATTAATAAGTTTGTAGTACCAAAAATATCGTATGTCAGATGCCCCTGCAAGAGCAAAAAATATTCTTGTTCTATGCATCGATAGGGATGATGATATAGGATCGAAAGGTGGAGTGAAAACCCCTATTGTTGGTAGGGACAACTGTATAGATGCAGGAATAAGACTTGCAATTGAAGATCCAGAAGAGGCCGATTCTAACGTGATATTTGCTGCAATAAAGTTGCATGAAGAACTTTTGAGCAAGGGTCACAGTCCTGAAGTTGCTTTGTTATCTGGAATATTCAAGAGAGGTATAGAAGCCGATGAAAAGATTACTTACCAATTGCAAGATGTATTGCAGAAATACAAGGCAGATGGTGCTGTAGTCATCTCTGATGGAATAGATGACGAAGCTATTCTACCAATCATACAGAATATGGTACCTGTAATTTCTGTACAACGTATAGTTATAAAACATAGTAGAAGTGTTGAATATTCCTATGCTATTTTAGGTAGGTATTTGAAATCTCTGATCTATGACTCTAGATATTCTAAGTTCTTCTTAGGTGTTCCAGGTGTATTGTTGATAGTTGGTGCACTGGCAACTATATTCCAGATTTATTATGCATTTCCTGCAGAATACACTTTTGCTGCGGTTGCGATTGTGTTAGGTGTTACACTAATCCTCAGAGGCTTTGATCTAGACAAGACGATAAGGAATCTTGCCAGGTTCACACCGTCAAGCTTCATTAAGGTATTTTCGTTGGTAGCAGGAACTATGATCATACTGGCTTCTCTACAGACGGGCTATACTGCAATACCGGAAGGTTTGATCATGGAAGGGGTGGCGGCATGGCAGATAGTAACCAGACCTCACATAATGGGATACTTTGTAAATGGAATGCTTACCCTCCTCTGGATAGGTTTAGGAACTATATTTGGAGGAATGATGCTCAGTAACTGGTTTAGAGGAAGTTTGAGAGCATTGAGCGATGTGCTAAGGCTGATAGTGTTAGGTTTATTCTATATACCGATGCAGCAGTTCATGTTGGTGCTGGTCGGAAAGGGTAGTCCCTTCACACTCATCTCTTCACTCCTTGTTGGGCTTGCACTAGCATTGGTATCGGCAACAATTGTTTATCAATACTACAAGAAGAAGAAGAAGAGTAGCAAGCGATTAAAACACTTATAGATATTGTATTGTATGGTTATGTAGAAACCATAGATTATAGTCCATTCTATATAGAATTGCACCGTGAGATCAATCTGTTAGATATCTTTCATACCTATACATGAAAGAGTCTAGATACGTCAAACTTGTCAAAACTATGTTG
>JAZFZF010000251.1:0-9153 GCA_036443875.1 Nitrososphaerales archaeon | reverse complement strand
AAGCGAGCTGGAGCCAGAAGAGTTCCCTGTAAATATTCTAATACCTAGACCTGGCACGCCTATGGCATTCATGAAACCTTTGGACCCAATGGAGGTTGTAAAGACTATAGCTGTTTATCGATTCATACTTCCCACCTCGATAATAAAGATAGCAGGAGGTAGAGAGATTCATCTTGGTGACATGCAGTCACTCGCACTTCTAGGGGGCGCAAATGGAATAATTACAGGTGGCTACCTTACGGTTGGGGGTAACAAACCTGAGAATGATATAAGGATGATAAAGGAACTTGGACTCAAGGCATGAGGCTGTCAATTTTAGAGATGAACTGAAATTTTTGCGTGTAGATAACCTATATAGGAAACTAATTCCAGTAGAAACTTTGGGGCCTGTTGCTAAAGTAAACGGCAAAGACCTCATACTTCTCTGTTCAAATGACTATTTGGGAATATCACATAATAAACAAGTGATAAGAAGCGTGTCCAATGCAGTAAAAAATGGTGTATCACAATGCAGTTCCAGGTTGGTCTCGGGCAATAACCATCTGTTAGAAGAACTCGAATATAGATTAGCCAAACAGAAGCGTCGTGAAAGAGCTCTTGTTTATCCAACTGGATATATGGCCAACCTAGGTGTTATCTCCAGCATTGCAGGCAAGGAAGATCTGATAATTAGTGATGAGTTGAACCATGCTAGTATAGTTGATGCTTGTAATATGAGCAAGGCTGAGGTAAAGGTATTCCAGCATAACAATGTTGAAGATTTACTATCAAAATTATCCGGCTCGAAGTACAGACACAAGGTCGTAGTTACTGAGGGTGTTTTCAGCATGGATGGCGATTGCGCAAAATTGAAAGAGATGGGCAAGGTCTCACATGAGAATAAAGCTTTATTCATAGTAGATGATGCGCATGGAGATCTCGTATATGGTGCACATTTTAGAGGAACCGCAGAGTATTTGGGCGCAGAAAAGTATGTAGATGTTATCATAAGTAGCATGAGTAAGGGTTTTGGTTGTTTTGGTGGCTATGTTGCTGGTAGTTCTGATCTAGTAGAATATTTGATCAACAAATCAAGACAGTTCATCTACACTTCTGCATTACCATCGATATTTGCATCGGCTGCCATTGCAGCATTGAGAATTAGTGCAAAAGGTTCACTGCAGAAGAAACTCTGGAATAACGTTACCAAGTTTAGAAAAGGCTTGCTAGATATAGGATTGAATGTAAATTCGTCAAGCCATATAATACCTATAATGCTAGGTGAAGAAAAAACAACAATGACATTTTCCAGAATGCTGTTCAAAATGGGTGTTTTTGCACAAGCGATCCGATATCCGACTGTACCCAAAAGGGGTGCGAGGATAAGAGTATCGATAACATCTTTACTTGAAAACTACATTGATGATGCTTTAGATGCATTTAGCAGATCAGCACAAGAACTTTCACTCATATGATTTCATCGAATTGGATTTCCTAATGTAACCCTCTATCCTTGTTACCGTAGTGACAGAATTACTAGTAACAGGATACGTTATAAACCTAACAATGTAAGGAATTACGTGTCATTTGTATCGAAATGGATTTCAAGGTCGGATAAGCCCAGCTTTGCTGAAAGAGTAAAACGAACTATCAAATCACCACCAGCATTGAAACGACGTATTGAAGATGCACGGAGAAATTTACAGTTACAAATATCTAGGCTAGATATTGTCTCTTCAAAATTAAGAGAGAGAGATCAGACTTTATTCAGAAAGTTGGTGTCGACCGTCCAGCAGCATGACACGGATTATTCTACGGTGTTATCAACTGAATTATTACAGATCCGTAAAATAAGTAAGATGGTAAACAATTCCAAATTGGTATTGGAACAGATCCAGCTCAGATTGAGCACGATAACAGAGCTGGGGGATGTTGTGGTTGCACTTAGTCCTGCTATGTCAATTGTAAAGAATTTGAGATCTGGTTTAGTAAGCATAATGCCTGAGGTAGATAACCAGATGGATGAGATTTCGCAACTATTAAACGGAATATTGATCGAATCGGGGCAGGTACCAAATAGCATCATAGATGTTGCTCATCTAACATCATCTACGGATGCACAAGTGATACTAGACGAAGCAGCTTTAATTGTTGAAGGTCAGGTCAAAGACAAATTGCCAGATCTGCCGAAGACTATATTGAAGGAGAAGAATGTACAAAATACCAGTGATGAAGAGATCCTCACTTAACCTTTAGCAATCTCTTGTAGTAACTTCTTGATTCTAGATATGGTCGGATAGCTGTAACCATGCTCTCTGTAGTTTTTGATCATCATCTTCCAGTTTTTCAGCCTCCATCTAGCCTGCTCCGCAGTAAGCGAATGGACTTCACGCTTTATCTTGCTTTTTCTGCCCACCAAAAGAAAGCCTCCTCTTTTAGCCGTCCAGCGTTTCTGGGCAAAGTACAGACCGCCAAGTATTTCTTCTATGGGCATCGAATCAAGATACTCCTGTAGTAGTTTCATCTGTTTCTCGGTTACTTGCATCTTAAAGCCTATCTGTAATGGACGGTATTCACTATTCTGGACCATTAAGTAATAACTATTGATCTTTGTTTATTAACATTTCAAAATTCGAATTTTGAAATAATGCTAAAATAAATTTAAGTAAATGGCTTCGGTTTAATGATCTCTTCTGATCAATATTTTGGCATAAATATGGAAAGTTATACTGACAAATGAGGTTAAAGCGTCTGCTAAGATTATTGCTATATGGTCAGTTGCCTCTTTTGCAGAAAAAAGGTGTGGTATAGGCGTGGTTTAAGTAACCCTTTTTCTAGGAATAGCGAGAAGACTTATGTCTATGAGTGTTCCAGCTGCAAAATTCTACTTGTAGTGAAAAACGAAAGTGATAGAAAAACTCGGGGTACTAAGCGATACTGGCAAGATAAAACTATTGTAAAAGGCAAAGTCATGAAAATTTTGATAGAAAATGCCAAATAGTGTTGTAGCATACATACCCCGTTCTTGAGCATAATCGCAGTTTTCGATTATATAGGGGTGTGTATGTTATGAGCATATAAGTAAAGGTAAAACATCTAGGGGTGCGAGCAAAAGGATCGCTAGACGTATTTGGTGGTATACATACCCCCTTTTTTTCATGGATGTGCTAGTCTAGGGGTTAAAACCTATTTTTACTGCCAAAACTGTACAATACCTTTTACGCCTTATACCATAGACCCCGACTATTCTATAATTTTGCTTATTTGTTGAACTTAACTGTACTGTATACGCGAAAAATTTTCTTACTGTGCAGAAGGTAGTCCAAAAGTGGATGGATGATGCTGCTGGAACAAAAGAAGGAGTCAAGTCATAGATGATACCAGGGGGTATTTGGCTAGAATATGTCAATCCATGCAAAGAATCTTACGAACAAATCTTTCAAAATTCGAATTTTGAAAGAATGTCACGCGCCGCCGGTCGGACTCGAACCGACGACCAACTGGTTTCTACCAGTTAGCTAACAGCCAGTTGCTCTACCATGCTGAGCTACGGCGGCACCAATGCTGTTCATAAAATGTTATGATTTAATCTTTTCCCATCGTAAATCATATTCCTTTTTCTTTGGAATATACATACAATCCGTCCAAAAAGACTCTTTTATCCTTATCTTTGATTCTTGTACCCAGTTCAACATTAGCAGCTGTTTGGGACACATCTTCAAGACTTGGTCCTTTAATGACTAGGTCTTCGTCTTCAACGCTTAGCTTGCAATCGCCAATTATATCTGTCACTCTAGGCAATCTCTCACCAAAAAAATTCTCAATAGATATCTGTTTTCCCTTGATCTTTATAGAAATTGGAAAATGTGCGAATACTACTTTAAGTTTGTATGTATATCCGTCCAGTACACCTGTAATCATGTTTCTGATTATGGACCTGCTCGTATTGGTGATTGCTAGATCCTTTCTTCTCTTGCCCCATGGTTTGATTATTATCTTTTTACCATTAATCGTTAAACTGATAGGTATCTTCTCAAAGTCTTTGTTAACGGTCCCTTGCGGCCCTGAAACTTCAAGTATGTTATTCTCAAACTTTGCAGTTACCTTCTCAGGAATTTCGACTTCAGCTAGGATGTCCTCCTTTGATTTGGTTTTACCTTTCTCTTTAGTAGACATAGCCAACTAGAACACCTCCTAATCCTTTTTGCTGAGCATGATGATGGGACATCACTCCTTCGGGGGTAGAAACGATAAGTATACCTCGATTGTAAGAAGGTAAATACTGCCTCTCCCAGATTGTAAACTGATCCTCTTTGACACTGAACCTAGGCATGATAACAGCACATTTGTTAATCTTTGCGAATAGACTAATCTTAAATTTCCCGCCTCTCCCATCATCTATATGCTCGTAGTTTTCAATATATCCATGGTTCTTCATGACTTTCAGCACCTCACCAGCAAAGTTTGATGTTGGTGCTACAATACACTCTTTCTTCTTTCTCATCTCATTATTATACACAGTTACAAGGAGATTTGAGATTACATTTAGGGCTGGCATTGTGATCACTCGTATTTCTGGAACCCTAGTTGTACAGCAACTTCCCTGAAGCACCGTCTACACAAGTTGAGGTCATAGCTTCTCACCATCGCGTTGTAGGAACCACATCTTTTACACCATCTCGCGCCTTTGCCGTATTTCCTTGGCTTCCTATTTGTGATCGCATATTCTCTAATCTTTACCATCAAACAACCTCCACTTGTAATTTATCATTGAAGAATGCTATTGCTTCTTCTTTCGTTATTCGATGTTTCTTTCCTACCCTAGCTGGTATCTTACTTCTTCTGGAAATCCTGTATCCTGGTCTCTCTAACGCAATAGCAACATCCATACCAAATATACCGATCTCGGGATTATATCTTATACCAGGAATATCTATATGCTCTCTTATTCCAAACGACATATTACCAAAATTGTCAAAAGATGATGCTTTTACTTGATTGCTTTTTGCAGCGAGTAAAGTTTTAAGTACATCAATCGCTCTCTCCTTGCGGAGAGTCACCATGACAGCAATCGGCTCACCTTTATGAATTCCAAAATCTCTAATACTCATTTTCGCAGTACAACTCCTGGGTTTCTGCTTAGTGATCTCTTCCAATACTTTAGTGGCTCTTTCTATGGGCTCACCAGATTTACCCACTCCTATATTCATCACTACCTTGCCTATATGGATATTCTTCATTACATTTTCTTCCTTCAGTGTTTGAATCATGACTATCACTCGATTCTTATTAGAGGCTTGTCTATGCCCACTCCCATTACCATATCTATTGGCAACTCAACTTTCCGATCTTGTAGAATTACTAACACACGTTTTGGAAGTATAAAAGTACCTTCTCTTATCTCATCAATCTTACCTATGGTACCAGCATTGTCGCCACTTGTTACTAATACCATCGTATCTTTGTCTATTTTTACTGTTTTAGTAACTTTCTGTTCTGGCACGGTTATCAAACAAGTATCATGAACATTCATCTTCCGTTCATCTATCAACGTTCTTCCGTCATGAAACCCATACTGTAATTTCTTGTTCTTTGTCGTGAGCTTTCTTGTTACCTTACAAAGTTTAAGGCTCCTTTCCTCCTTTGATATTTCTATAGGTTTGACAATCAACCCATCTTTGGGTACCATCCTGTAAGTTTTGTCAAGGGGTGATATTTCAATTACATCCATGAGACCAACAGGGAAGTTAATATTCCTCCTAATCACTCCGTCTACTCTTATATCACCAGAAGTTACAACATGTTTTGCTTCTCTGAAGGTATTCACAACTTTCAGCACATCTCTGAGAACTATGCCCAATGGGTATGCTTTTGCAATGGCATGCGCGCCAGGACTAGTTGCAAGTGCAAACCTCTTTTGCTTCCTACTGATCTGCCAAAATGCAGGTACCAACTGCCTTTTCATCCTTGTATTTTTACCCATTCCCCCCATTCCTACTCACCTCTTTGTTTCCTTTCCAGTATTGATTGCCGCCACTTATCGTTCAAATTAAGACTTACTACCATAACGCTTGATGCATGGATCAGAACTGGGACATTACCACCACGAACCTTCTCTCTTTGAACACTTTCTATAGCAAGTCTTCCCTTCTCTGTGTATACCTTAGTGACCTTACCTTCCATGCCAGTGTACTCTCCATCCGATACTTTGACACTGTCACCCTCCTTAACCCTAATACTTCTCGTTCCATATTGTGCTCTTAGATCTGGGGATAATCTAGCACCCAAACGTCGGGATCTCTTGTGTGTAGGTGTGCCGTAGATCTCTTTAAACCGTGTTTTCGATGGTTTTACCATAACCATTACCTATGCTATCATGGAAGCCAAATTCGCTATTCTTGGCCACCTCTCTGCTGCTTCAACGGCAACTGGACCCTTTATGTCTGTACCCTTAATCTCGCCTTCCGGCGTAACCAGAACGCCAGCGTTGTCTTCAAATGTTACCCGCAAACCTCCAAGTCTCATTATAGGGTATTTCTGTCTAACAATAACAGCAGCAAAGATCTGCTTTTTCAATTCTGAAGGTCCCTTCTTCACTACGACTGTAATCAAGTCTCCAACTGCTGCAGCTGGCATCCTTGATACTCGTCCCTTGTATTTTGTAACTTGTATAACCTTTAAGATTTTCGCGCCTGTATTATCTGCGCAAACAAGCGCAGTACTAACTGGTATCGCTCTGGTAATGTAGGGTTTGAACTCCGCTACTCCTTTTGCAGAAACAGCTCTAGTCTTCGCTGGCATCCTTACCACTCACACCTATAACAACGAAAGATACTGTCTTGCTGATCGGTCTGCATTCTGCAACTCTAACTGTATCACCTTCTTTGATATCTATACACGTTGGAAGGTAAGCATGGATCTTGCTTCTGCTCCTTTCATACCTTTTATACTTTTTAATCAAATGTAGGTATTCATTTTCAACAACTATCATGTTCTTAGCCTTGTTGCTGACTACGTTACCAGTGAACAATCTACCTCTCACACCAAGCACGCCGTGAAATGGACAATGATTGTCTTGGCATTCCTTCGAAGGAGGTTTAACTGCAACACCGATATTTCTAGCCATATCAGATCAACCTCTGTATTCTATCCTCAGGTCTCCCAACCAAGTCAGAGCCACTAATCAAGCAGCGAATATTCCCGGGCAATTTTAGTGCTAACTTGGTCACTTTTTTTGGAATCATTTTCATCTCCTTGTCAACACGTAGGACAAGCATATTCTTGGTTTCATACATTATTTTACCATACATGTTCTTCAATGATGGATCATTGCTTTCAAGTATCTCTACATCAATTCCTATCAATTCATGTGCGATTACGTTCTGTGAGGTTATTCTCAAATCTCTTTTTTACCCCTTTCACTTAGTATTGTCAAAACCCTCGCAATATCACGCTTACGGTGTCTAACCTTACCACCCTCCTTTCTCAACGTCCCCTTTGCAGCCTCAACCTTCAACTTACCAAGATCTGCTTTCAACTCAGAAAGTTTGTCGAGTAGATCCTCATCACTCATTTTTCTTAGATCCTTGAGCTTCAATCTCCCCATCTTCGTTCTCCTTCTCTTCAATAGTCATATTATTATCAACCAGTTCAAATTCTGGTACTATTGCAGCTTTGTTTGCTATCTTGATCTTTATGCCATACATGCCCATCTTCAGCAAAACGTGAGCGATTGCTTCCTTGACAACACGTTTAGCTACATCTCCACTCTTCGGTACTATTCCCATAGTATACTTGTCAAAATGCGATCTTTCACTTCTTAGCTTACCAGAGATGGTAACTTCTGCACCTAATGCACCGCCGTTCATTATAGTGTTAAGCGTCCAGAAAGCCACACGCCTGTGTGCTGTACCCCTAGTCATTTGGTGAGCAGCCCTATTGGCCATAATATTAGCGTTGAGTTCAGGAATTTCAACTTCTAGTACCGTGATCTGTGGGTTGCTAAGACCAAAGCGTGTTTCCAATTTCGCTGTAAGATCCTTTATACCCATTCCCTTTCTACCTATAACTAGACCTGGTCTTGTAATGTATAAGGTTATTCTTGTTCCCATAGGAGTTTTTTGTATGTCCACACCTCCGTAGCCGGCCTCAACGAGTTCCTTCGCTAGAAACTCATCGAGTTCCATATTTCTGTAGTAATTCTTCATAACGTTCTTTATCGCTGACATTTTACTTTTCCATACCTACCACTTCTACATGTACAAGTGTATTGATTTTTGGACTGTTGCGACCATGCGCCCTTGGTGTAAATCTTTTAATCTTGACTCCTGGATATGCTGAGAGATGTATTAGTCTCAACCTATCAAGATCCATTCCCTTATATTCTGCATTAGCTTCCAAATTGTCCAACAAACGTAAAAATTCTTTTGAAGTTTTAACTGGAAATCTTCCTGCAGGGAAGCCTTGTAGACCTGACCTGTGTCCTACTTGAATTTTGTATCTTCTGTAAGCCACTGGCTGTTTCAGGCGAACAACATTTTCTAGAAATTCTCTTGCTTTGTTTAGGTACATACCCCTAACTGCGAGTGCAACCTCTCTAGCATGTTTGTGTGAAATCTGGGTTTCTCTCAGACTTGCTCTCACATGTTTGTTTTTTTCAAAATTATGGAATGAGTAGGAGAATTCTGGCATGAGAATCACTTCAAAGGAACATAGAGACTCGAACGGGAAGAGCCTACACCAGGAGTACCGTGGACAACACGTTTGTTGGTCATTGCATATTCGCCAAGATAATGACCGATCATTTCAGGTTTCATCTCAACAGGTGTAAAATCCTTTCCATTGTGAACTTGAATAGTCAGGCCTACCATGTAAGGTAATATTATGAAATCACGTAAATGTGTCTTGATTGGTTTTTTCGAATTTTTAGAATTCTTAATCTCGTCAATTAATTTACGCTTCTCCTCTGAATTACCCCTTGTAAGCGATCTTCGCTGTCTTGCTGGTAAAATAGATAGTAAAGCATCTGAGGACATTGCCTGTAATTCTTCTAAAGAATTCCCTCTATACTTGAATTCTCTAACCATATAAGCACCTCCCTCTGTAAGCTTTTATTAAATCTACCGTATTCATTTCACACCAGTCCTAGTTTTGTGGCTAGATCTCTTGCAGCAT
>JAZFZF010000250.1:0-4002 GCA_036443875.1 Nitrososphaerales archaeon | reverse complement strand
GGTGTTTCCATTATGGCATTGGTAATATCAGTAGAAAAATTATTTCTTGGTGGTTCTCAGCTTGCATTAGGATATGCAATTTTGTATTCTGTAATAGTAACTTCAGGATCTATTATAATCATGATCGGACTACGTCATATAAGCAAGCGGATTAAATCCCCTCTAGTAGAAGTTGATGTTTAAAACTGGACAGTAAGTTGTATGTTGAGTAGAGCTATACTTGCTGCGTTTGTAATTTCTTTTGTTTTGTCAGAAAATGGATGGGGTGATGCAGATCTCTATGTTGATCCGATAGTGGTAATTGGGTTGGTAATTGTAGTAATATCAATACCCATCAAGATGCTTAGGCAGAATTTGCTACAGATGTTATTATCTAGACCACCTGAAGATATTGTAAAGGATATTCGGAACAAGATCGAAGGTTGTATATCTTCCCTAAATCCAACGAAGGTCAAGATAAGAGTAGCACAACAGGGTCGTCTTACGTATGTTATGACCCATGTTACTCTTCCAAAGGATTCACCTCATTATTCCGTAGAAGAACTTGATAATATTCGAGATAAAGTTTCAGAAACAACAGACGATGAAAACATCTCAGTTGACATCATCTTCTCCAAAGATGAAAAGTGGACTTGATTCCTTCTTTGGATATTTTCCAAGTCCTTGGAGGGCTTTCCAAACAAATCCTCTTGTAGGTATTATTCGTCGTACTTCGACGTTGTCATCCTCTGCCTGCGTCGTTATCACTTCATTTCCTAGATCGCTAGAGATAACTGCTTGAAACCTTTATAGTAACGTAACATGCGAACGCTTTTTGTGAAGACGATATATGTGGCTGTGTCACTAATCGTGATATTATTTCTATCTGGAACTATGCCGACTACAAACGCAGATACAAATATAGCAACTCGGTTGACGCTCGATCCAGTTTTTTCTAGAGTTGCACCAGGAGATAAGGTTGTATTTACCGGTACTCTTAGAACGGCTACTGGAGAGGGTCTCTTCAACATGCCGATAAGAATCGTGGAAGAAAGACCTCCTGAATCCATATTGCTTACTACCGCATGGACCAATGAGGAAGGAGTATACGAAGCTTCATGGGTTGCCGAGCTCATAAATCCAAGTGGGAATGATCGCTCGATGACCATCTTTGCCATCTTCGATGCTCGTGATCAGTACTACGGATCAAAAGATAAGTTCTACGGATCAAAAAGTACTACTGCTGTTAGATTAGAGATAAACCCAAAGCTCATGAAGGTGGGATTTTATCCAGATAGTAATAGGTATTTTGCTGGTCAAATCTCCAAACTTACAATAGTATTTTTTGACCGTATAGATCTCATAGATCCTGATAATATCACTGTCACTCATGATGGCATAAAGGTAAACGTAACAAAGCAGAGAAGAGGTATCTACACTTATACCACACCAGCACTGGAACCAAAACTACATAGCTTCAGAATAATTGCCGAAAAGGAGGGATATGATCGTGTAGAACGATCCGGATTGTATAGGGTGTCTGCTGATTCTGACGATCGTACGGCTCCTACGAGCAGTGTGGTAATTGACGGATTGTACAACAATGAAACCAACTGGTATTACAGTAAGTTTCCAATTGCAACATTCAATGCGACAGATCATCACGACGCTGGCACACCTTCTGGAGTACGTCATATCATCGTGAAGTACCATGACGAAGGTGGTATCCCATGCGTCAGGAATGTCTGTTCTATACAACCAGGAGGAAATATGACGTTGTCGCATTACAATGGGGTCGATCGTGGGAGGATGGACTTGACATGGTTTGCCCAAGATAATATAGGCAATATAGAAACACCAAACAAGACCTCCATATATGTGGATACGCAACCTCCCAAGATATCGGCGTTGAGTGTATCGACGGAAAACCAAGAGAACGTAATTACAGGAAGCAGTTGCAATAAATACAAAGTGGAGGAACGTGATCGTCAATGTATAATTATTCGGGCGTTTCCGAACGAGATGATCACATTCAGAATTCTAGCAGATGATCTAATAAGTGGTGTAAAATCCGTATACTACCGTGAGGGACCCCGCTTAACTGCCCTGGATACTGATTGGCAGATATTGGAAACGGGATCAATGCCATTCTCACACTATATATCCTTGAAGATCCCCCACATCGGCGCGTATAAACTACAAATAAAAGCAGAAGATATTGCTGGGAACAAATCCACTGTTAAAGAGTTTGTGATGTTTATAACTGAACCGCTCCTGAGAGAATTCAGGCTATCTATTACAGATTTTGATGTGCAGCGTCGAGTTGGCACGGAAATTAGCCGTTACTACGATATATCAGCCCTAATCAAAAATGATGCCGAAGAACGGATTACAGCCGACATAATATTGCTGATGGTTAGAAAGGATGGTGTAACATCACATATTGAAATTATGAGTATGCAGATCGAGTCCTATGGTGAACTTGACCTTAAGAGGCGTCTGATACTTGAGGAGGTTGACATATACTCAATTAAGATGTTTATCTTGAGTAAGGGGGGAATTCCGCTGGCATCTCCAGCTCTTTACATCCTCAGTATCCAGTCATGAATGAACGTCATTGGAAGATTCCATAATCTTTCTTGCGAGTATATTGACCATTCAGAATCGAGGTTTGATGGTAAGATGAGCGTTTGGGAAAGATGAGATGTATGTTGACTTGCTATTAGAATTTCATAATTGAAGAATCTGAAATGCAAGCCTGTCCAATAATAGCCGCCTAAGCATACTTGTCGAAATCAGATCAAATAATCCAGCAACGCACTTTGATCATCTACTATACAGTGTTTATAATTTCGATTGTTATCCCGTCCCTGAGCCAAGTGACAAAAATAGCCTTCCTACGATATGTAATCAAATTCCCTTCTCTTTATAGTCTGATGTAATAGTTCAACTTCGCTGAATTTTCAAGAGCATCCCGGGGAGATATTTATCTATACATAGTGATTGGTTATAACTTCAAGATCGATCCTTTGCTGACACCTCATTTAATAAGAGTATGCATACAATCACTAATATGAGCTGGGTTTTGCATTCCAGTAAGAAAGTTTCTGCTCTTGTATTTGGAGCGCTAATTCTCTCCGCAATTTTAAGTGTTGCTGCAGAATCTGTTCCATCATTGTCGAATGAAGTTTACGCTGTAATGAAGCATACAAAAAAGATGACATTGGTATCTATAAAGAATCAAAGTGACGATCCAATATATGCCGTCGTACTGGAGAACCCAGATGATGCTATAAGATTTGTGAAGGCTAGGGGTTGGGATAGAGAGAGAATAGATGCCGGTAAAGTTATGGTCAATACAAGCGATAGACCGGTCATGCCAGGCAATAACTTGTTAATACTGCTAATTGCACAAACCCCTCCTGCTTTAGTGTGGGCCACTACCGATCAAGTGGGAAACATTCTAGCGATTGGAACCGTAATTGAACGTTCTACGAATGAGGGGACTGAACTTGAAGGACCTATTGTTGAGGGCGAAGAAGAATCAAGTCAGCCGCCTATATCAACTCAAGGTGTATTTACCATCAGTACCCAAACTGCTTCCTTTACCCATAACGTGGGAAGTTCCTGCCCACAGTATATTGAAACAGTAATTATCGAGAGTAACGAGTCAATATCTTTGGAAGTTGTAGAGAAACCAGAATGGCTGACCTTACAAGTTAATGAAACAGAACTCCTCCTTTACTACAACTGTGCCCAAGAGGCAGCTGGTACATTATCAGGCGACATCCCTCTTATAATAAAGAACCCAGAAGGGGAGATTGTTTATACTGTAAGCATCAACGTTACTGGCCAAGTGAATGAAGTATCTCCTTCGCCACCACCAGAAGTTCAAGTATCTGTTAATACAACGGAGGTGTCCTTTACTCATGACATGGGTCAGAGCTCCTGCCCACAGTATATTGAGACAGTAATTATCGAGAGTAACGAGTCAATATCTTTGGAAGTTGTAGAGAAACCAGA
>JAZFZF010000249.1:0-8381 GCA_036443875.1 Nitrososphaerales archaeon | reverse complement strand
TACCATTTTCAACCGTGTAAATATCATTGTTTTCAGATCCCCTCTTCTTTGCACCTTCAAATCCTGACCCGAATTCAACACCTTTCACTGCAGGTATTGCAAACAATGCTTTGCTAAGATCAGACTCCAAAGCACCAAAAACTGGATCACCAAGGCCAATTGGCATGTTGAAGGTTGCGCATTCAACTATTCCACCCAACGAATCGCCATCCTTTCTAGCTTTTAATATTGCTTCCTTCATCTTCCCTGCTACTGTTACATTGGGACATCGAACCTCATTTGAATATCGCAGTTTTCTTATATCGTTTAACGACAAGTTATCGACCCTTATACCTCCAATTTCCAAAGTATATGCAAGGATTTCTATACCTAGTGTTTGCTGCAACAGTTTCTCGGCAATCGCACCTGCCATCACAAACGTTGCAGTTATCCTGCCAGAAAAGCGTCCTCCACCCCTGTAATCATTAAAGCCTCCATACTTCATCATTGCAGGATAATCAGCATGTCCGGGTCTGGGCGTGTTTCTTATCTGATCGTAGGGTCTAGAATCGGAATCCTTGTTCCATATCAGCATGCATATGGGCGCGCCAGTAGTATTACCTTTGAATACACCAGAAAGGATCTCAACTTTATCTTCCTCCTTTCTCTGAGTCGTAACTACTGAAATGCCAGGTTTTCTCAGATCAAGTTTGCTTTGTATATCTGCTTCATTAAGAGGCATACCTGCGGGACAACCATTGACAATAACACCTACGCATTTTCCATGACTTTCACCAAAACTTACAGCAATGAAACATTCACCAATTACATTCCCTGACATTTAATATCACATCATCGCGCTCTTTTATATCTCTATCACGAATATCTTTTGTATGGGATGGAATTAACCCATCGATATATTGCTACAAGCTTAATGGAGCAAGAAAGATTTACCAAATTTACGGGCTAGAAAGAATAGAATTTCTGCAGGAATTGGTAATCATTGCTTTGGTTCTTTATACTCTCTCTGCTGTGGTAGTACTATATACACACATGCAGAGCCGCACATAGTGCATGGAACATTGTTTCCTGGATGCTGTTCTTCCCTGTTATGTATCATCGCAGCTTTTTCAGGATCTATTGCAAGTGAGATCTGTTTTTCCCAGTTTAGAGTTCTCCTGGCTTCAGTCATCTCTCTATCCCATTTTATTGCACGTTCTCTCAGCTTCACAAGATCTCCAGCATGCGCTGCTATTCTGTAAGCTATCAAACCTTCCTTCACGTCTTCAGGCGTGGGTAATCCAAGATGTTCCGCCGGCGTGAGGTAACAAAGCAAGTCTACTCCTTCTGCCGCAGATACAGCAGCTCCTATCGCGCTTGCTATGTGATCATAACCAGCTGCCACATCAGTCACCAATGGTCCCAACACATAGTAAGGCACTTCACCAATCAACGATTTGGCGAGTCTAACATTTGGTGCAACTTCATTCAGCGGTACATGTCCTGGCCCTTCTATCATAACCTGTACGTCCTTTTCATGTGCCTTCTTCGCAAGTCTTCCAACATTGATCATTTCTGCAATTTGAAGCTCATCATGGGAATCAAGTATCGAACCTGGTCTTAATGCGTCACCCAGGCTGAATGTTACATCATATTCTCTAGCTATTTCACAAAGATAGTCAAAATGCTGGTAGTATGGATTCTCTTTGTCATATCTCAGCATCCATGCCGCAGTTATTGTTCCACCTTTGCTAACTATACCAGCGTGACGCTTCACCTTCATTATTCGTTGCGCAATTTCCTTCGTTATACCAGAATGTATAGTAGTGTAATCTACTCCATCCTTGACACACTTTTCAAACGCATTAAGATAGTCATCCTCATCCATAGCTAATGGATTCTTGTGCATCTTCACGGCATGAGTATAGGCTTGATACACAGGTACGTAACCAAACTGTAGAGGCGCCGCCTCGAGTAAAGTTTCTCTTATTAGATCCAGATCACCACCATCGCTGAGATCCATTATCGTATCTGCGCCATGTTTTACAGCCACCTTAGCCTTTTTTACCTCTTCCTCAAGGTTTACCTTTAGAGTCGAGGTTCCTATGTTTACATTCACCTTCGTGGTAAGACTTTTACCTATACCTACAACCTTGATATCTTGCTTCCTCGCATTGTTCTTGGGAATGATGATCGAGCCGTTTGCTATTCTTTGCATTAAGAAATCAATTTCCATCTCCTCATCTCTAGCTACTTTCTTCATCTCTTCTGTTGCTACACCCCTTCGCGCACTGCTCATCTGTGTACCCATTCAATCACGAGAAATAGTATTGTTGATAAAATATAAAAATGCATGGATTGAAGAAAGTCATATCTTCAAGGCTAGGCTTTGTTTAAACCTTCGAAATTTGTAAGGATCATTATAATAGCAATTATTAGGGTGGTTTTTAATCATATAAATGGCAAAAGCCCTTACAATAGGCGGTTCTGACACAAGTTCTGGCGCAGGGATACAGGCCGATTTAAGAATATTTTCAACCCTAAAGGTCTACGGCATGAGTGTAATCACAGCCCTGACTGCACAAAATACCAGAAGTGTTAGCAGGATTGCAGCAATAGGATCTGGAATGGTGAGAGCACAGATCCATGCGGTACTCGATGACATAAGTATTGATGCTATAAAGATCGGAATGGTTTACAGTAAGGAGATCATAAATTCCGTAGCAAGCGTCTTGAGAGATGTGAATGTTCCTATGATACTTGATCCTATATTCAAAGCAGGCACTGGTAAACCCTTGCTTAGAAATGACGCGTACACATCATTCGTTAAGAGACTTGTTCCTATAGTAGATGTTATAACACCCAATCTGATGGAAGCAGAGAAGCTTGCGAATATGGAGATCCATACAGTAGACGACAGCAAGGACGCGGTAGAGAAGATCGCTGCACTTGGTGTAAAAAATGTGATCATCAAAGGCGGGCATTTACAAGGCAAGCATTCTACGGACATACTTTACCATAGAAAACATTACTTTGAATTTACAAATGAGAGAATCAGGAATGAAGGTTTGCATGGTAGTGGATGTACCTTTTCGGCTGCATTAACGGCGGAGATTGCCAAGGGAAAGAACATTGTTGATGCAACCAAGAGAGCCAACGAATTTGTTAGGACTGCAATATTAAACGCATCGAAGATAGGCAAAGGGATTGGCATCCCAAGCTTTGAAGTAATAATACCAACAAACAATTTGCTTGCAGCTCTGCACAAAGCAGTATGTATGCTCGAGGATACAGAGAGTTTTGGTACCCTCATACCTGAATCACAAAGCAATATAGTATATGCAAAAGCTAATGCAAAGTCGCTTGATGATATAGCAGCAGTAAGGGGAAGAATAGTAAAGATTGGTAAAAAAGCAAAATCTGTAAGCAATGTTGGTTTTGGCGCATCCAAACATGTAGCATCAGCAGTAATTGCAATTATGTACCATGACAAATCTGTGAGGTCTGCTATTAACATCAAGTATGATGAAAAAATAATTGATATATGCAAAGATCTAGGGCTGAAGATATCAAGTTATGATAGGCAGGATGAACCAGCAGAAGTAAAATCTGCAGAGGGGCGAAGTGTGAAATGGGGTATAGAAGAGGCAGTATCAAAAATCAAGACGGTACCAGATGTCATATATCATTTGGGTGACTGGGGCAAGGAACCCATGATTCTCGTGTTTGGTAAAAATCCTTCCAATGTAAGCAATAGAATAATTTCGATTTTACAAAAGTACAAAATCTGAGTTGTTGCTATATTTTAGATATAACTATATTTTAAATACCCCTCCACTTAATCTTGCTTATGAAGGTCGTTATACTTGCTGGCGGTTTGGGTACCAGACTGCAACCGTACACCTTCTTCATGCCAAAACCTATGCTACCGTTGGGTAACAAACCGTTACTGGATCATATTGTTACATGGCTCAGAGGGAACAATATGAAAGGTATAGTGATCTGCGTCAGCTACCTTGGGAAAGCGATCGAAAATTATTTCGGTAATGGTAGCAACTTTGATGTTGAGATCGAATATGCCAGATCAGACAGGCCTTTAGGCACTGCCGGTCAGCTTAAGAGCGCTGAAAAATTAGTAGATGATACTTTTATCTGTATTTATGGGGACTCGATTTATAAATTCGATCTTAACAAATTGGTAAAGAGCCACAAGGCAAAGAAAGCATTGGTAACCATGACGCTCATGAAGTACAGCGAAAGGATGAAGTATGGTTTCATTGAAATAAACGGCTCCAGTAGGGTAAAGTCATGGAATGAAAAGCCTGAATTCACTGGTCTAATAAATATTGGGTGCTATGCTATGGAACCACAATTTTTACGATATATAAAGAAGAATTCTGCTACTGGTATGGATAAGGCATTCCTTGGTGCATTAAAGGCTAATTCACGAATATACGGTCATGTGATCGGTGGCGGTTTTATCGATATAGGAAACAAGAAATCATACATGAAAGCGTATAAAGAATATCTTCTGAAGTTAGGAAGAGTATAGAAGATCAGATTAATTTACTTAGGAAGTCATTATCACTCACAGCCTTTGTATTTTGCTTTTCCAAGTCTCCTTGCTTTTACTCAAGTCAGTTTTGGTTTTATAAACTTGGTAAAATAATCCAAACGTCTCTTCATCTCATCCTTGAACTCGAATACTGCTGTTATTGGCGTGGGATCAATCTTCTTCAATACTCCTAGGTATATAGTCGAGTAATCCAATAAATACAGTGACGATATTATATTAGCGAGGGGTGTTGAACCGTACAATGGTATTTCACCCACTTGATGACCGTTTCTTTCCAGCATTTCCTTGAATACATCGAATCTTGTTTTCACCTCTTCTTGATCGAATCTGCTTCTTACAAGGATAGGTTTAAGCATCGAATTTTCTGGATTTTTATTTTTATAGCTCCATGAAACTAGTTCATTATGACACGAATCAAGTATTTCGCCTGCTACTCCATTTATCTTAGCATTTTCATTTACAGAATTTTTGAATCTAATTCCAACACCCCTCTGTAACGGCGCACAGTAAACTGCAGGTATGGCACCAAACATCCATTTTGCCAGTTGCTTGGACGGATTTTCTTCAAACCTGCATTCCCTCTGAATCTTCTTTCCCACATCCACCATCGTCTGAACGGAATCGTCTATTTGACTCTGCATATCGTTGAGAAATGGAGAGTATGTGAGCAACTTGAGTACAGAATAGAGAATTTCTGGTAATGTTATACGTGGTAGGATTCTCTGCTCTATCTTTACATGCGGCACCATCTTTTTCTTGCAGATATACTCCATCTCGCCTCCTTGCGAGATACCAACAACTTTGGCGTTGGCAGAAGCTGCTTCAACCAGTGTATTGAGTGTCTCCTCCGTGCCTCCTGACACACTCATAGCAATGAATAATGTATTTTGGTTAACAAAGGCAGGCATATGATAACCCTTTGTCACGTAAATAGGAAGATGGCACCTAGGCCGCATCCAGTCTGCAAGAATGTCACCGGTTGTGCCGGAGCCTCCCATACCTGAAAAAACAATTGAGTTTACATTATCAAAGAATTTTTCATCTATGTTTATACTCCTCCCAAATGCAATTTTGCAGTATTCGGGCCATCTGTCATATGCATCGCATATGGAAGATTTATCGATCGTTTTTATTTCATCAGGGGTGAGCATGCAATCTGCTAGTCATCGAGTTGAATAAATCTTATGGTAACATATCAATACTTGTACGTATTTACGTCCTTCCTGAGAATCGAAACGATCAGATCAGGTATACTGACAGAGCTTCCTCAAGCCATTGATGAATGACGAAATGTAGTATGAATATCTGTCTGAGATGTATATGACATATATTCATAATTCAAACTCGTTATTGCATACTATGAGATCGTGGACTATTGGAATAATGGTAATTGTCTTGATCTCAACACCTCTCTATCAAGCTTCAGCGGAGGATGATATAATGATAAATGAAGTTGAACTGAATCCTAAAGGTTACGACAAATACACAGATGTTGAAGAATGGGTTGAGCTTTACAACGCAGGAAACGAGCCGGTAGATGTCAGTGGCTGGACTCTAAGTTCTACCTCTGGAAGAGCTGTGGTCTTTGCGATACAATCTGGTATAATTATTCCTGCTGATGGCTATATCAAATTCGGTAGTGGTTCACAGTGGCTAGATAACTCTGGAGAAGTTGTAGTCTTGCGTGATCTTGATGGTATTATAGTTGATCAAGTAGGCCCCTTTGATGATGACACCGGTACCAACTCATGGCAACGTTCCCCTGATGGCAGCTCAAACTGGGTTTTCAGAGCTCCGACTCCAGAGGCTCCTAATGGTGGAGAAGTGACAAATCAGACAGAGGTTCAACAAGGAACATCGTTAACTCTTGATCCACCAAGATCTTCCGTTAAGCTCGGTGATGTAGTAACCTTCACAGGACAACTTCTTACGGTTGATAGCGAAGCAATTGAAGGTGTTACTATATGGATAAAAGATAATGATCCTCTTGCTACTGACGACGTACTGGGAACGGGTAAGACCAACACGAATGGAGAATTTGCAATAGAATGGATTGTAGAATATGACCCTGATGATACGGTAAATGGTTATGCTGTATTCGAGGGTGATTCCAGTTATGGGAGGTCACGAAGTTCAGAGTATACGATAATTATATTCTCCGAGCTTGTACCTTCGAGCAAGTTGCCTATACTCGTCTTGGAGAGACCACCCGAGCAAGTTGCGGCTGGGGATGTTATTAAATTCAGAGGCAAACTGACCGAACCGAACGGACGAGGAATACCAGGTATCAAGATCATAATTAAAGAAGATCCTCTTGGTGCTGACATAGCTCTTGCGTCTGGCTCGACAGACAACAGAGGAGAGTTCAGCATAAGATGGGGTGCAAAGTTGGGTAAGGATAACAACGAAGATGATGGTTCAGAGTCCTTGGTTGTGTATGCCATATTCAAGGGGCACTCGCGATTTGAGAAAGCTGAGAGCGATAGGTTTACAATAACTACACCATCCGAAACTACACCATCCGAAACTACACCATCCGAAACTACACCAGCAGTAACCACACCATTGGAAACTATACCCATCGAAACTTTACCGACCGATACACTACTAGATTTGGAGGTTTCCCCGAGGAAGGTTCTCCCAGGAGATCAGGTCATCTTCGAAGGAAGACTTGTGAACCTCGATCGTGAGCCTATAAGTGACGCAACTGTGGAGATAATGGTTGTCAGAACCCTTCAAGACGATACACTAACCACTGTAGTTACTGACTTGGATGGCAGCTTTAGGACTTTATCGTCCATCCAGTCTTCGGACCAAGATATGGTTGTGGTTTATGCCCAGTACCAAGATGGCAAGGTTACAGCCAAGAGCCTGTATCGCCAGTTTGCTGTCGTCCAATCACTGCCTGAATACAATATAGCGGAACTTCTAATATGTAACATAAGACAAGACGAACCATTTTTGATCGAAGAAGAAGGTGATACCAACCAAGCTAAAGGATTGCGTGGCGAGGTGGGCATACTACTACGTACGAAATCTCAGGATGTTGATGTAGGTCAGTCTCTGAGTGTACCCTTTAAAGCTGATCCGGGGAAACTCATCATAAACATCGTCAAGGAGAACGGAGACGTGGCTACTCTAGCTGTAGTTGGAGATACACCTCTTAATGCTTCACCATCCATCGATGGTCTAACAGAGGTTTCTAGCCACTTCAGTGTAGTTCTGACACCAACAGGTTCTGCTTCGATCGAGCCAACCAAATTGGATGGGGTGAATGGGGTATCGCTAATGTGAAATTAGATGCTCTTAGCAGCACAAATGCAGGCGGTAGTGTGGATATACTCGCAAGTCCTTCATATCATCTGAAAGCGGAGATAAACTCACAAGGTATACCGCTTGGACTTGAGTTGGAGGAGGAACTTCATTGCGAACCAGATTTTCGTACCTTCTTTAATGTAGGTGGAGGGGTCCCAGAGCCTGTACCTCCATCAACCCCCCCGACGGAAACGGCCTCTCCAGAAGTAAGTGAAGAAGATAACAACAAAGTTTCAGCGGTCATGAAACTCAAGAAGAGATTAACTCTGTTGGCTCTCAAGAATAGTGATGAATTTCCAGTGTATGGTATTGAGTTAGAGTCTACTGGTGGCAATATAAAATTCGTCAAGGTCAAGGGATGGGATAGGGAAAGGATAGATTCACGTACTACATTTATAGAAACAGCTGATAGACCCGTAACTGAAGGGAGAAATCAGTTAGTTTTGTTGATAATGGATGACAGAGATTCAAGTTTAATATGGAGAGCGTTTGATGCAGACCATAATATCCT
>JAZFZF010000248.1:0-2685 GCA_036443875.1 Nitrososphaerales archaeon | reverse complement strand
ACAAACAGATTGTTTAAGGGAATGTTAGCCGGCGGAATTGCATCATTTGCACTAGAAGCAATTAGAATTCCGGGTTACATGGTTACAAAATGGTTACCAATGGACAGTATGATATCACTTCCCGGATTGTTTCTAATTGAAAAAATAACTACATTATCTGAAGTTAAACAGACAATTATGCAATCTGGCGTTGCAATGAATCTGTATCATGCACCTATTGATGCATTTATGGCAGGAGCTCTTTGGCATTTTTGGAATGGAGCTACCTTTGGAATAATCTATGCGTTATTCATTGGCAAGGGTAGATGGTGGTATGGGATGATTTGGGCATTTATCATTGAGATTGCAATGATGCTTGCACCATATTTGATTATAATGAAAGGGCCATTTGGAATTGAACATATGGATGGATACAATTTGTTTACAATTACTTTGGTTGCTCACTTGGCATTTGGTGCTGTTCTTGGCATACTCGTTCAAAAATGGAAGAAGGGGTCACAATCAATTTTGACTTTAGGAAAGGAGATGGAATAGTTTGAGGAAAAACAAACTATGAAGCAAGCATGTGGGTATTGTCCTGAAGACAAGTGTCTATTGGACTGTGGGATATGCAACCCTGAGAAGAATCAAAGTTGTAATTGTTATGAATGAAAATGGAAAATAATTTTGATTTTGTAATTATTGGTGGTGACTCTGTTGCCTTTTCAGCTGCAAAGGCATCAGAAGCTGATTTAAAAATAGCTTTGATTGAAAGAAGTGCAATAGGAGGAACTTGTGTTAATGTTGGTTGTGTTCCAACAAAGAATCTTTTGAATGTTGGAGAAAGATTGGAATGTTGTGACAATGCTAAGGAAATTGATTTTCTCACCAATTCAGAAATTAAGTCTTGATCAAAAGCCTGGATCATTGATAGTAATAGGTGGAAGAGCACCTTCCTGCCTTGCTCCAAAGGTAGCTATCTGAATTATATTGTGTCATAGACAATCCTTCTATAAGGATTAATAACCACTACCTATTACTTCTGGCACAAAATCAATACTATTGTAGTATGCCTCTGCACCTTGGTGTAACGGAATTCCTAGATCTTTTCCTGCGGTCTCTGGCTTTAGCGAAGACATCTCTGGTCTATCCATTGTGAAAAGGTCACGATTCTGCATCATTATCCTTGTTACAGTTTCTACTACGTCTCTTGGTAGTTCTGTACTACATACTAAAATTGCGTTTGAACCTACTATGCGTACGTTTTCTATTACACCCTTGTACGTACCAGCAGGTATAACTGTGGCTGAAAGATCCCTCTTTGATTCTAAACTCTTGATCACATCGCCATCTACAGGTAATATCCTAAGGCTATTCTCTTCGAAGAACTGCATCAGTTCCTTACTACCTACGGGAGCAAAGTAAGATATAGCATCGATACTCCCTTCTTGAAGCTTAACTAACCCTAGATCAAAGTAGAAATTTTCTACACTACCACCTGCAGATTCAATGTCACTATAGGATATTCCATATTCTGAGAGGAGCCAACGTGTTAAAAGTTCATCTATATCTGGTTCAGGACCAGTAGCTAGTTTGATCTTCTTCCCTTTTAGATCAGCTATTGAATCCATCGGTGCATCTGCTCTAACTATGAAGTGTAATCCCTGTTCATACAAATTCGCAGCTCCTGCAAAAGTTGTCCTCTTCTCTTTGAAGGGTTCCACTCCCTTCATAGCTGCCTTTGCCAAGAATGAATAGGTAAATCCGCACTCTGCTTCCCTTGTTTCCTCCGTGATCTTGTTAATGTTGATAACAGCTGTGCCTGGCATTGAATCTACAGATGAACCATGCACATTCTTCCTTATCAACTGTTTAAGCTCCTCGCCAGCACTGTTCCAAACTGGATCTGTGGGTCCAGATGAGACTATCCTAAAGACCTTGAATGGATCTATTTTTGGTATTGCTGGTGTTGCTGGTGTTGGCGTTGGTTGTGTTGCTGGTGTTGGTGTAGGCATTGGTTGTGTTGCTGGTGTTGGCGTTGTAGGTTGAGAGGAAAAATAAGCGGCAAAAAGAATACCAGCTCCCACGATAACTATTCCAGCGATCAGCATCCACTTGAAACCTTTGCCCCTCTTGTTGGAGCTTTGCATAATTAGATAATATAGTAAGCTAAGGAGTCATTAAAGGATTTGGTACAAAGAGCTAAATATCGATTACTTAGAAATTCGTACCAATACTCTTTAAAATACGATAGAAGACTACATATTATACAAATTAGTTATCGTATTGTAAGGTGGCACCTTCATAGATCTGATAAAAAACAACAAAGAAAAGGTTTACAAGCAAATACTAACGTATCCAGGTTCTTACTTTCACCAGATAAAGAGGGTGCTGAACATGGGCACGGGTGACCTCCAGTATAATTTGTACATACTGGAGAAAGAAGGTTTGATAAGTTTCAAGCGCTACGGACAGTACAAGCATTTTTACCCTAACAAGACTCTTGGAGAAAAGCAGAAGGATGTTCTGAGTATTTTATCACAGGAGGCTCCAAGAGATATTTTGCTATTTTTGACGCAGACCCCTGGAACGAAACAGAAAGATGTTGCACGGTATATCAAAACCTCCTCTCCTACCGCACGGTGGTATCTTAGGAAATTAGAAGCGCTAGGGCTGATTTGGAGCAGAAAACATGGCAGAGAGGTA
>JAZFZF010000247.1:0-4737 GCA_036443875.1 Nitrososphaerales archaeon | reverse complement strand
CACGGACCAGGGATACCCGCACTTGATAGAGTACAAAAATAATCATGAGAAATTTAAGAAGATACAAATCTATAGGGGGGAAGAAGTAACTCTTGAAGGCAACAAGCACATCACGGCTCTTTTCATTGATGGCTACATAAAGCCATACCAGTCTATTGAAGAAACTTTAGAGCAAATAAAAGAAAAAAACGGTATAGCCGTAGCCGTTCATCCCTTTGCTGTTCGAAATGGTATTCGAGGAAAGGCAATTCTATTAGACTATGTCGAAGTATTCAATTCCAATAATAGTGACAAATACTCTAATCAGAAAGCAGAAGAATTTGCTAAGAAACATAATAAAATAAAAGTTGGTGGCATTGACTCCCATTTGAAATCCACTACGGGAAGATGTGTGAATCTGATTGAATCGGAGAACAATTTGGATGCATTAAGAAACGCGATGAAAGTCAGGAGGATACGTATTTCAGAAACAGAAAGAAATCCTAGAACTTTTGAGGAATCACTTGAACACGCACATTATGTTTTATCAAATTCTAGAGAATACATATCAACAAATATGTATAAAAGATATGAAAATCTTTCTTATTTCTCTAAGGATGTGATGAAAAAATTTTTGTTAAAACACGTCAGCCCTCGTGTTGTGGACATGGTTGTTTCTACAAGTCCAGAATCCCAACTTTACAAAATTAGCGGTAAAATATTCATGTATTTCATCAAGCGTGCTTCTAAAAAAGTCAATATAGATGGAAAAAATCCTGAGTTGTTTGAGGATAATTTTTGGTGGAATGTGCTAAGAAAATTATTTTAAAAATTTAATTACCAAATCTGATTGCATACCAATGTCAAATTCTAATCTAGGTTATTGATATGTTTTTCGAATATGTTAATTACTACGGAACTTTTCTGTACATCCTAATAGATTTTGGGTCCATTTTATGGACAAAAATGATGATGGTCCTTAACTTTATAGTTATCTTTTATACCGAGTTCTACCATGGACTCAGATAGTAGAACTTTAGAATTCCAAATAGGACACTCTAGCTAACGAGCTTTTCTGTCGACGGAGTATTATTATTCTCTAGTTTACTCCTAAACACTATCAATCTCCGCAAGGCTTCAAAGTTAGCCAAAGCCGCCACGATAATCAGTAGTATCGGAATTTGATTGGTTAGAGCACCTATTGTTATTAGCAACAACCTCACATCCCTTCCAATTCTAATTTTAGACCGATTCACTCTATCCTCATTTCTAAAAATTGAGTCGTACTTATCACCGGTATAACTGTTGAGGAAACTTCCAATGAGGGCTACAAATCCGATTATCCATATGACCGCATCGTTGCTTATACTCCAGTATCCATAGGTCAATCCCAAAATTATGATTGCATCCACATATCTATCCAAAACTGCATCAAACCATACTCCGTATTTTGTCTCTCTAAGCTTTAACCGCGCTACCTCTCCATCACAACCATCGATGATTGAATGGATTTGAACTAAAATTCCTCCCAGAATGAGATAAAAATACTCCCCAAGGAAAAATAACGAACCCCCGGAAATCCCAATAATAAAACTCAGCAATGAAATCTGGTTTGGAGTTATGCCTGTCTTCAATAGAATTTTGGAGATCCTAAGAGATATTGGTCTGTTGATTATTTTTGAAACAGGACCATCTGTCTCTTTTTTTAAATTATTACACAAGAATCGCTTTGCATTTTTTAGATCTTTATCATCGTCGATGTCTATCCAGAAATTGCCTTCAATTATCTTACATCTCATTTTATTGCGTTGTACTAAAATTCGGATTCCTCCAGAAAGGGTCTCGTCTCCTTTGGCAATGCTTTCTTCTATCGCACCAAAAATAATTGGATCGCACAGGAAGATGCCAGTATCTATACCGTTATAGTTTTCCAAGTTCTTTCCAATCTCTTTGATTCTGTTTCCTTCCGTCAAGACCTTTGTAGCATCATCCATATTCAATTGTGGTGGAGAATTTCTGTCAACAGAAAGGATACACTCATCTTTTCCCACATTTGTTGTCAGAAGGCTATCTAGTATTCTGCAGTCATAGATGTGGTCACTCATCAAAAGGAAAAATGGTTCTCTAAAACAATTTCTGGCTTTGAGAAGCGAGATGCCATTACCTCGATCCCATTGATCATTTTGAATATACTCGATTTCTACACCGTATTTTTTACCATCTGCCAAACGGTTTCTAATTTTGTCTCCATTGTATCCGATTACAATACAGAATTTTGTGATTCCTGATTTCTTGGCAGTCAAAATTGCTCTCTCGATAAGGCTTAGTCCAAGGACAGGAATTAATGGTTTAGAATCACCATTAGCTCTTTGTCTCACTCCATGTCCTGCTGCTAGTATCAATGCCTTCAACTAAACCACTCATTTGGCGTATGCATTCTATCACAAGAACGTAACCCAACTATTATATAATTTATATCTATAATGATTTATATGTCTGACGAACCACTCAGATTCAATTATAAATTTGGGGTGACATGAAAGTGCTAAAAGATGTTTCTATTCTCGGCAGATGTGCTAGATGTAGCAAAGGATCCATGGTTACTGACAGTGATACTGGTGAGGTGTTCTGCGGCAACTGCGGTTATGTAGTAAAAGAAAGGATGCAGGTGCTTACTCCAGAATGGAGGTCATTCCCCAACGAAGAGCATCAAAACAGAAGTAGAACTGGCATACCAACTTCTTTGGCAGTACATGACATGGGCCTTGCTACGATAATAAGTCCTATAGACAGGGATGCGTCGGGCAGACCGCTATCGGCCTCTATGAAGAGTGCTATAGATCGGCTAAGAACATGGGACAGCAGAAGCCAGCTACATGAATCAGTTTACAGGAATTTCAGGCAGGCATTCACTGATTTAGATAGACTGAAGGACAAGTTGGCCATAGGCAATGCAGTAATCGAAAAAACAGCCTACATCTATAGAAAAGGTGTAGAGAAGGGTCTGGTTCGTGGTAGGTCAATTTCTGCGCTACTGGCAGCAACACTTTATGCTGCCTGCAGGGATACGGAGACACCAAGAACCCTGAAGGATATCGCAAGTGCGAGCGGCGTAAAGAAGAAAGACATCGCGCGGTGCTATAGGCTCTTGATAAAGGAGCTGGATCTGAAGATGCCCGTTGCCGATCCCACAAAATCTATTGCAAGGATAGCAAGCAAAGCAGGTATGAGTGAGAAGACGAAAAGAAAGGCTCTTAAGATTCTGAAGAAAGCTGAAGAGGTGAAGATATCGGCAGGCAAGGATCCGATGGGTCAAGCTGCGACTGCATTGTATCTTGCCTGTGTTATGTATGGAGAGAACAAGACACAGAAGGATGTTGCTGAAGCAGCTGAAGTCACAGAAGTTACAATAAGGAACAGAGCCAAGGATCTAAAGATGGTCCTTTAACTGTAACTTCTTGCTTGTTGCGTTACTCTTTAGGAAGTGAAAAATTTCGATTCGAACAGTAACAACAGAAATATTATAATTGTAAATGTTCTTGTTAGGAAACGTTTCATTCTATGACCAAACACATCTGAAGATCCGATAATTAGGAAATCAGAGTCCACCGCAACTAAGTCTATACCTGTGGGTTCACTGAAATCGATAGTCTAGTCTCTCATTGATAAGACTATGACTCCTAAATCTCCTTGCTGTAGTTCAAATACTATTTACCTAAACCTTTTTCGATGAACTGTTTTGCATCTTCATCAGCTTCCACTTCTTCTACTTCCTCTGTTTCAGAACAAACAATACCAATATTTACAAGATGATGATAAAATTCATGCAGAATGGTTTGTTTGTCATACGTCGTCTCGTTGAAATGGGCTATAAACTTTGCAGTATAATACACGACTCTTACATTTTTGCAGATTTTGTCTGAGGACTCGTTCGTGGAAGGCCGTTTTCATTATAGGAATTTTGTAATACCTACAAATCATATAAGCTGCATCTTGCACAGATTTATGAGTACACAAGTTCCTGAAGCCTATACAAATATCCTTCGGAGGAAGTATATTTTTGACATAAGTTAAAGTTCTGCTATTTCTTAATTCCTTTTTTCTCAGACTTGCAAGGCTTTTTGCAATCATCTCAAAACCCCTTCTACCTTGAACCTGTCCCTGCGCATCAAGATAGTAGTATGGGTCTTAGTATTGCGTATTGAATACCTTCCTGAGAATTAATTCAGTGATACGGTTCATAGCTTTCAAGTACTGCTGAGGCTCTTTTGGATCATAAGTTTCTATTGTCAAACATTCGTAACAAGCTATTTCTGTCTTGGTTATTGTTGTGTCAAATGGCTCCGCAAAATTAGCATCTAGCATATTGCATACCGCGTTTGGGAACAAGTTTACCCTCAAAGTTTGCATGAAACTGCATATGCGCTCTCCAATGTTGTCCGCGCAGATCAAGATCGCACTTATCGTCGTAATACACCTCTCCAAACTCGCCACCAAAAGCACAATACACCTTGCCCAAATTCAACCTTTTGTAGAACAACCCTAGGTTTTATGATTTACGAGCATTAGGTCTTCCTATGATTAAAATTGCAAAAATAGAAAAACTACTTTTCTTCAGACAATATGTAAAATCCTATAGATCTCTAGATCTTATGCTTACTGTTGACCTAGGGTCGACAGTATACTATCCCTTATGAGTGCGATCTTCAGACTGACCTAATCGAGTGGAGATCCAAGTACCATGGAGGATGAATGAGA
>JAZFZF010000246.1:0-15244 GCA_036443875.1 Nitrososphaerales archaeon | reverse complement strand
AAGTCATAGGCCCTCTTGAGCATCTTCACACCTTCGTCGTCATCGATCTTCTTGCTCCACCAATCCAATCCTATAACCCACGCACCAAAACCTATCTCTGATACCATTATGTTGCTCTTCCCAAGTTTTCTATACTTCATGATATCAGCGCCTCTATCTCTTCTTTTAACTCATTAAATTCCTTGTCGTTCAAAACTGGCCTGCCGAAACTAGTAGAAGCACTAATCTTGATCCAGGATCTGCAGCCAGCATATTCAGGCAAGATATTTATCGTGAGAGGATCCTCCAAGTAATACACACGCACAAACAATATGCTAATAGGCTTATCCTGATTCCACTGCATCCTGTAATCTATGAAATCATCATCATAAACATGATACTTCTTCAGTCGATGAAGTTTCTCCTTATCACTAGTCTCCCTTGCAGTCACTACTTTCGCAGCCGATGTAATGGTAACCTTGTTTACACTTCTTTTTGATAGGAGCTCGTCAAATTTGTTCTTGTAATGATCCTTCAGATATTCTTTGGTCTGATGCTCGAATGTCGGAAATAATAGAAATTCTGAACTTTCAACTGAGAATGCAGGATCGAGTATGCCACCCTTCCTGAATAATATGCATTGTTCATTCTCCTCCAACGCTTTTACAACTACAGCCCATTCCTTCAACGCTTGCCATTCTTTCAGTGTTTGCATATCAACCCAAACTCCTGATCAGCTCCTCCAATTCTTTACGAATACATACTATCATAGGCGTATCCTTGACAATATATTTACTTACTTGCGTCTCTCGCAGCTGCATTATAAGATCTTGGAATGCTGGAAGTTCATCTGTTTCAAACGCAAGCATAAAGTCCTGATCATCCAGACCAAACGAATACGTTGTGTTGAGTTTGACCTGTGAGAACTTTTTGCCTATGGTTATGTGCTCCTCCATCATCTTTTTACGCTCTTCAAGTGGCAGCAAGTACCATTCCCTACTCTTAATGAATGGATAAACTATCAGATAGTGCAAGGATTCTTCACCCCTCAAAAATGCTGGTACAGAAGTCGGTGCATAGGTTGAAGGTCTTGTTGCTGACAGAAAGTTATAACTAGGATTCACGTATTTCCCGAGAACTGTATAATACAATTTTGATACTAGATCCTGTGTACTGTCTAGATTATCGGAGGCCATCCAGAGCAAAAAGTCAGCATCCTCCCTTAACCCCAATGTGGAATACGATCTACACTGCACTTTGTCTGCAGCATTTATGATCGAAATGAACTCTTTCGCCGATTCCTGTTTTGTCTGTTCGTTCATCCATCGCCATTTGGAATCAATTTTGAAGAATGAAAAGTTAAGAAATTTATGTTTCGAATTATCAAACATTATCGTAGAAGAGTCTGCATTCATATTTAAAACTATAATTCTCTTTTAGTTTTGTAATTAGTAAATTAACTAAATATCCAATTCTTGTTGCGGAAGAGACGAAAAGAAAAGTGATTGGCCTGATTGAAATAGGCGCGCATCAACACCAGTTAGTTTTTCTCTTCTTGCCCGTCAATCCATTTGTAGCCCTTCTCTTCCAGCATGTCAGCGAGAGCTCTTGTACCAGATTTTACGATCCTTCCATTGGAGATCACGTGTACATAGTCCAGTTTCTTTATGTAGCGCAAAATCCTGGCATAGTGCGTTATAACAACAATACCGCTTTCTGGATTCACTAATTGATTGATCGACTCTGCAACTGATTTAATGGCATCGATGTCAAGACCAGAATCGGGTTCATCCAGTATAGCAAACTTTGGTTTTAGCACGAGCATCTGCATAACTTCTGAACGCTTCTTTTCTCCTCCAGAGAATCCTTCGTTAAGGTATCGCGCCAGAAATGAACTATCAAGCCCAACAAGATCCAAGTTCTTCTTTATGTAATTATGAAATTCTTTAACCGTCAAGAACACTTCCCTATTTTCCTGACCGAGAGCCTTGCTCAAGGAATTATATGCACTTCGTAGAAAGTTGCTGTAACCAACGCCAGAGATTTCAGTTGGATATTGGAATCCTAGAAAGAGTCCTTTTCTTGCACGTTCATCGGTTGACATCTCTAGCAGGCTTTCTCCTTCGATCAAAATATCTCCGGCAGTTATAGTATATTTTGGATGTCCTAGCAGAGTGTAGGCTAAGGTGCTTTTACCAGAACCGTTAGGGCCCATTAATGCATGCACCTCGCCTTGCTTGGTGCTAAAGTTAAGACCCTTGATTATCTCCTTGTTATCAATGCTAACATGTAGATCTTTAATCTCTAATTGCGCCATACGAGAAGATCACTTCAGAAATATAATATAAAGCTTGAGAAAATTTAGCTCGAGAGGTTTCCTTGTTGATTGAGAGTGATCCGTAGTTTGAAGTTTGTAAGTATATCCTTGCATCTGTTTCTTATGGTTACTTCTGTCACATTGGAAAGAGTGGAAACATCACGTTGTAGCACATTGACTCCTAGTAGTATGGAAGCTATGTAGAGATATGCAGCAGCAAGGCCGTTAGGCGATTTACCATCTGCTAACACATGATCGTTTGTTCCATGCGCCAACTCAATTGCAAACCTTTCAACCTTAACGTCAATCTTTGCCATGTTGGCAAGTTTAGAAATGTAGTGATCTATCGAAAATTGTTGCTCCACGTTGCCACCAATATCCATAACGAGCATTCTGTAGTACCTAGAGGTCAACTTTAAGTATGAATTGTTTCCATTTTGTGCCCCCGAAGCTGCAACAATTTCTGCCAGTGATCTGAGCACGACGCATCTTTTGCACGCAAGATATACAGTAGCTGCAGCCATGCATACTACAGATTTGCCTTTAGCGATATTTTGATTCTCATAGTTTCTGTAGATTATCGATGCCGTTTCGACTATAAGTTTTGGCAGATTCATCGATGAACAGGTTTCGTTTATCTTCGTTAACACATTCGATAATCTTCTGTCCTTTGAAGATGAAACCCTTATTCTGGAATGCCATTTCCTTACTCCATACATCTGCTCCACGATAGAATTATCCAATGGCTTGCCACTAAAGTCTTTTGACGAATACCCGATTTCCGTTCTAAGACCAAGATCGTGCAGTGAATAGCTCATGGGACTTCCCGTTCTGGAGTTCTTCATTCTTTCCTCGAAGTTAGATGATATAGATTCCGGACCATGGTCTTCTATCTGATCCATTGCAACATAACCACAGCCCGGGCAGAAGCATTCCCCCTTGGTTGCATCTTCAATGAAGTTGGTATTACATTCTGGACAACTGTTTGTGTAGAACGATTTGCTCATCCCCTTCCTCTCCTGTACACTTTGGTACCTACATACTTCTTTGCCTTATCTGTCAAAGGCATTGCAGATGCATAGGGCGACTTCACTGGACCGATAAGTTCAACTACCTTAGCAAGCTTCTTACCTTTTGTATCAACAAAGATATCACCAGGATTTACTTTCTGACTAAGCTTTACAATGATTCTCCCACTTTTCGCTATGTGCAAAACTTCCCCAACCTCCTGCAATTAAATCATGATTAGTTTACTTGTTATCATAGTTGGCTGTCAATCTTTCTTTATCTTATGCTCATGATCACTTAGATTTCTTTTCCCTTAATTCCACGAACTTCTGTCCGATTCTGTTAACCACTTTAGACTTGGAGTCTTTCTTGTTAACTACGATGTATCCCGATCTTACAAAAGCCCGTCTTGGAAAATTTGTCTCACTATTGGTTTCACTGGGGTTGTATCCGGATGTTTTTGCAGCTTGCTCAAGTTCATTTAGTTTAGGGTCAAAAACAGCTCTATCTTTTTTGACCTTTCTCCCCTTCTTTCTACTTAAATTTTTATTAAAATAGTCTAACCAAATGATCTGGTGTTCATAATCTTTCATCGGTAGTCACTTTACGAGTATTGCATTAACAGTTCCGTCCTGACCTGGTCTTGACAGTACTCTCGCTGTTCCTGCCTCAGTCTCAATTATAGCACCTTTTGTTACTACACCTCTTCTTTGATAGTCCTTGTTAGAGTAGTTATGCGCGACTCGCATAAGCCGCATCTTCGTAACTTTACCTGAAGTTGGGTCTACTACGTTCACAAACTCGACTGTTCTCACAACTGACTTGAGGTTGTTACCTCTAACTCTTTTAACTACGATTTGATGCTTGCCTAAAACAGGTTCATTGGGATATCCATCTGTCTCATACTTCCTCCTACTCCTTAATGCCTTCCTGCGCCCCCCGCTTACCTTTCTCTTGGTTAGATTTTCAATAGCTTTCTTCATCAGAAGTTAGCAAACAGGAGGACCTAATTAATCTTTTTCAATGAGGTCTCTTCAGATAATCAACTACTTTTGCACTTGTAGTATGCGAACAGGTATTCTCTGTCTCCTTTATCGCTCTCGTTACTCTATCCAGGCGTATCCGCCATGACAGAGAGCGAATTTCTAAGGAATATGTTGTTATGTGGCTATACCAATGGCTTCCGCCATGCTATCTGCTCTAGCATATGTCATATGATTAGCCAGAGATTTAAAGTATCTAGAATTGATCTCTCAATGCTGCCCTACTTATCACTCTACATGTAGAGCCGCCTATAAATGTCCAAACCAATATATCGAGTCTACCAAATTTCATCCTTCTGCTATATGAATTCATTAGCGTTATTCCATATATACCAGTATATCATTGTGTAGTTTATTGTAAGTAATCTTCTGGTCTAATCTCCATCTAGATGGACCATCGATAAAGAACATTGTTGATGTAGCAGTACCGTAATCTGTTTGATAAATACTCCACAATCTGCAGGGTTTTTGGTATTATTATGGATTACAAGGAGACAGAACAGAGGCAGATAGTAATGTAAAGGCAAATGCCCCTATACCTACGAAACAGCCAAGATTAAACGGTTAAAAACACATATTTCTAGACTGTTATTTACTTTTTTTATCAAAACATTTCCCATAATACTGGTTAAATAATTTACGAGTTGTCTGTTATCCTATAGATACTTTACTATTAACTGTATAGAAAGGATATTTCTAGTTGTTTTACTCATCTATGACGATGGGCAACACAGCTGTTATTGCGATAACAAGGCATGGCATAGAGATCGCCAGAAAACTAAAAACTAGAATACCAGACTTTGATGTCTATGTGCCACACAAGTTCAACGACGGAAAAGATGATGTTAACTGGTATAGCGATCCGAGCTCGGTGGCAATAAGCAAATTATTCAAATCTCATGATGGCCTTGTATGTATATTTTCGCTCGGTGCCGTAATACGTTTGATTACTCCTCACTTAAGGGACAAGAAGACCGATCCAGCTGTCGTTGTAATAGATGATAAGGCACAGTTTGTGATAAGCACATTATCGGGACACCTTGGAGGTGCTAATGCATTGGCACGGTTGATGGCATCAGTACTGAATGCTACCCCTGTTATTACAACCGCAGCTGACGTGAATGAAACAATTGCAGTTGATCTATTGGGCAGAGAGTTTGGATGGGTAATTGACGATGATTCTACTGTTACAAAAGTAAGTGCGCATATGGTCAATGAAGATAAGGTAGGCATTTATCAGACTATAGGTAGTCGCAATTGGTGGCCTAATGATAGACCATTACCAAAAAACGTATACATAGCTAATAGTATCGATGAATTGAATAGTGAGGAATACAAAGCGACACTTATCATTACGGATAAACTCTTTGGAAGCGAATATGAGACGTTATTGCAAAAGTCAGTAGTGTACAGGCCGAAAAGTTTAGTTGTTGGCATTGGATTACATTGGGATATTAGCAAGGATAATATTATTAATGGCATACAGACTACATTGAAAAACGCAGATCTGAGTTTCAAGAGCATAAGGAATATCGCAACTATAAACAGGGAAGTTATTGTAAAAGGCCTTCAGGAATTTTCGAGCGAGTTCAACATACCTGTAGAGTATTTTGATAAAAAGCAATTATCGATAGTCCAAGTACCAAATCCTTCTGATACAGTGAAGAAGTTCGAAGGAACTGCAAGTGTGTCTGAAGCTTCAGCTATGGTAAGTGCTAACAACGATGCGTTGCTAATTCAGAAGCAAAAATTTCCACCCAATCTTACTGTTGCTGTGACACGGGCGAAGGAAAATTGAAGAAAGCATTGCTGTTGATAGGCAGAGGTAGCAGGGAGCAAGACGTCAAGGATGAACTACATAATATTTGTTCACTTGCGAAGGAACGCGGTGGTTACTATTTTACCAATTACGCGTTTCTGGAAGTCACACCACCGTACATAGAAGAAGGCATCAACTCATGTGTGCAGCAGGGCGCGGACTTTCTAACAATAATGCCTTACTTTCTTTACCCTGGCATGAAGTTAAAAATGGCGTTAAAACAAAGTAAGGAAATCGCGTCTAAGATGGGTCTTAATTATGCGATAACAGAGTGCCTGAACTATCATTCAACATTTGTTGATATTGTAAAAGACCGTATAAATGAAGTAAAGCGGAAGGAGAACATAGACTTGAATGATAAAGAGTGTGACATACTCTTAATCGGTCACGGAAGCAGTGACAGGGATGCTAGGGATGCATTTGTTTACATCGCAGATTCTATTCGACAGAATTACAGAAACATCGGTTTCTGCTTTCTTGAGCTTGACACACCAAACATAGAAGATGGTATAAAACAATCGATTGCTACTACCCCCAATGCACTGATACTTGTACCATATTTTCTGCATAGAGGAGCACACATCAAACGCGATGTGAAGGAAGAGGTTGATAAAGCATTAAGAAATTCAAATGCAAGCAAGGTCTACATGGCAAGGCATCTAGGAGTAGATCATAAAATAGTTGAAGTTGTAATTGAACGGGCAAAGGGGGTAGAAGAGGAGTTTGGCGTCTGAAAAAGCAGTTGATATTGAAAAGAGAAGTATGGAGGTAATAGAGGAGGAGGTTGGCAAGCATGATTTCGATGAATTACAGTGGATCATTGTAAGACGGGTGATCCATGCAACTGCAGATTTTGATTTTGCTAAGCATAACAGAATGATTTTTCATAGGGACAGTATAAGCTCCGCATTGCAAGCAATCAAAAACAAATGCGCTCTAGTCTGTGATTCAGACATAGTATTGGCAGGATTAAACAAGAAAAATTTGTATGACTTTAGAATCAAAACCATATGCTATATCTCTGATCCTGCAATCGCTAATGAGGCAAAACGAGTAAATAAAACCCGGGCAGAAGTATCAATGCGGAAAGCTGCCAGTGATATTAACAATGGAATAGTGGCAATTGGCAATGCACCTACTGCACTCTATGAGGTGATAAAAATGGTCAGGGAAAATGCTGTGAAACCAGCACTGATAATTGGGATCCCTGTTGGCTTTGTCTCTTCTGTTGAAGCGAAGGAAGAACTGGTTAGCGTAAACATTCCTTATATAACAAACATCGGCAGAAAAGGAGGAAGCACCGTCGCTGCTTCAATTATTAATGCATTGTTTAGCATCTACAGAGATAAAAGTTAACGGTTCGAATATTTCCTGCATGTTGCCAAGAAGTATTCAGCCAAATTTCTGTTTGAGAAATGTGTATGCATGTATGATGCTAGCGCGTTATATTCAATGAAACCATCGTTGTACCCGTTAACTCCTGTACCCCTCATCAATTGATATGCAAATCTAGTATCGCTCGACACGTCGTCAATACTAGAGTAATGAAATTCATGACCATGGATTGTTTTACCAGTCCTTGCAATTATACATGAATGGTTAACCTTCACTTCAGTGTAATTCAACGTAAGTTTCTTGCTCATTGTAGTATCTACATCGAATAAGTTTACCATTTTATACTTCTTACCCTCTAACTCCTTTATACTCCGAGCTAGATACATCAACCCACCGCATTCAGCATATGTTGGCATCCCATCGATAACTTCTTTTCTTATGGATCGTAGCATACCGGAATTTTTTTCCAGTTTATCTGCAAGCACTTCGGGAAAACCTCCACCAATATACAGGCCATCTGCAGCAGGTACACATTTGTCATTCACAGGACTGAAAAATTTTATTTCTGCACCTAACGAGCGCAATATATCCAGATTGTCTGCGTAATAGAAGTTGAATGATTCATCCAAAGCAACAGCTATTGTCACATTGGTCTTATTGGATACACTATTTGTTTTGATCCGCAGTCTGGGCGCCTTCTTCGCAATAGAAATAGCTTTACCGAGATCGATCTGTTCCTTTACGTAATTGGTTACTGTCAATACTTTGCTTAACATATCTTTTCTTTCAGAGGTTGGTACGAGTCCTAGGCGGCGCTCCTGTAACTGAATGTCTTTATTTCTCTTTATAGTTCCTAGGATAGGAATCTTCACTTGGTTGATTGCGTCGGTGCAGTATTTTGCATGTTTGTCTCCGGCTACGTTGTTTAGGATAACACCTGCAACCTTTATCGAGGGATCAAATTTCTTAAAGCCCAAAGCTATTGCTGCAACAGAACGCGCTCCTTTGGCAGCATCTATCACAAGGAGAATAGAGCTTTTTAACAACTTGGCAATGTGTGCTGTACTTGCAAAATTGCTTGAACCAGATAATCCGTCGAATAGGCCCATTACACCTTCGATAACAGCAAAATCAGCATCCTTACTTGCCTCATGAAAGCTCTGCAGAAGACCATCTTCACCCATGAGCCATGGATCTAGGTTCCTCGATTGCCTACCCGTTACCGACGCATGGTAACTCGGATCTATGTAATCTGGACCAACCTTGAAGCCTTGAACTATATACCCTTTCTCTTTTAGGGCCTGCATTAACCCTATGGAAATACTGGTTTTACCTACACCGCTAGTTACACCAGCAATTACAATCCTAGGTATCAATACAGGACTCATCTTACAGTTTTTATTTAAAACTATGTTGGGGCTAATCTGTGAGCGACGACGGTCTGGTGGTAGTTTATACTGGTAAGGGCAAGGGTAAAACAACTGCTGCACTCGGTATGGCATTGCGTGCGTTAGGACACGGGTTCAAAGTTGTTATGATTCAGTTCATCAAGGGTGAATGGTTTTACGGCGAATTGAGCAGCTCGAGTAAATTAGAGCCTGATTTTGAACTTATTGCCGCAGGTAAGGGGTTTGTTGGGATAATTGATGATGACAAACCTAGAGAGGCTCATGTTGCAGCTGCAAAGGAAGCACTGCAGATAAGCAAGGAAAAAATTGTTTCCGGGAAATACGATATAGTAATTTTGGACGAAATAAATTACGCAGTAAATCTGAAGCTCATCTCTGCTGACGAAGTTTTGAAACTGATAAAAATAAAACCGAAACATACAACATTGGTGTTGACAGGCACCTACGCAGTTGACAAAGTGATTGAAACCGCTGATCTTGTTACTGAGATGAGGGAAGTCAAGCATCCCTACAAGCAGGGCAAAAAAGCGAAGAAGGGTGTAGATTTTTAATTGATTAGCAAGGTTAAAGTAGGCCATTCATAGGCAGATACTACTTATGACTACTGAAGTTAAAGTATTGCCTGAAGTGGGAGAGATTGTAATTACAACCGTAAAGGATGTTGCATCTCACGGGGCATATGTTACGTTAGACGAATACGACGGAATGACAGGCCTTTTACATATTTCTGAAATTGCCACAGGATGGGTAAGGAATATTGAGCGCTGGGTGAAACCAAAGCAGAAGGCTGTTCTGAAAGTAATAAGGGTGAATAAAACAAGAGCAGAGGTAGATCTGTCACTGAAGCAGGTCGGAGGAGAAGACAGGAAAAAGAAACTTATCGAGGTCAAAAAAGACGAAAAAGGAAGAGCATACATGGAGCTCATCAAAGAGAGGTGCAACCTCTCTGATGAGCAGGTGAAAAAGTATTCTGAACTTTTGTCTGAAAATGTTCCCATGCTATACGATGTTTTTGAATCTGTTACCAAGAAGGGTATAAAGATACTAGAAGATTTTGATCTCCCGAAAGAAGTTGTTGCTGCAATAGAAGCAATTGCAAGTAAGATATCAGTTCCAACGGTGGAAGTGAGGGGAGTACTGGAGATAACGTGTAGAAAACCAAATGGTGTAGAGATCATAAAAGAAGTTTTGAAGAGTGTTGAAGAAAACAAGGGTGATATGAAAATAGAGATATCATACATCGGCGCGCCAAAGTATAGGATAATGGTAAATGTGGAAAACTTCAAGATAGCAGAAAAGGTGTTGAACGTAGCTGTACATAAGATCGAGGATGGAATACAGAAAAATAAGGGGACATTCTTGTTTAAAAGGGAAGGATCAAAGAAAAGGCGTCAGGCTTGAAGCAACTACTCAGGAAATGTGTTGTTTGCAATTTATACACGTTGAAGAAAGAGTGTTCCAAATGTGGCATCCAGACCCACAATCCACATCCCGCAAAATTTTCACCTGATGACAGGTATGCTAGATACAGGATATTGGATCGATACAAGGAAGAGCCTACTTGAAAGTGAAGGCCTTCTGGATCACAATATCAGTAAATGGAACATCTCTCTCATCCCTCGGTTGTGATACTATAGCATCAACCACTTCCATCCCTTCCACGACCTTGCCGAATATGGTGTACTTGCTATCAAGGTGTGGAGTGTCCTTGACAACTATAAAGAACTGCGAACCAGCCTTGTTAGGATCCCCAGGGTGAGCCATCGAGAGCATGCCCCTCGTATGCTTCATCTGACTTATCTCTGCTGGGATGGTGAACCCAGGTCCCCCCTGGCCCCACGTTGATCTATCTTCTGTTTTGGTGTTGGGATCTCCTACCTGTATCATAAACCCAGGAATTATGCGGTGGAACTTTATACCATCATAGAACCCAGACTCGATAAGTTTCTGGAAGCTCTCTACAGTCTTGGGTGCTATATCGGGGAACAACTGTATCGTGATGTCACCATGATTCGTCTGAAGTGTAGCAAACTGGTTCGATGTCATTGGTTCTATACCCTCGACCTCCTCTTTCTTAGGCTTTTCTATTATAAATTCAAACTCGTCGACAATCTCATAAATCAGCACCCCTAGCACCAGACGTTGGCTCTTGTCAACAAAACTTGGTGATGCATAGGCAAGTCTAAGTGGGCCATCACCATCTTTAGGATACTTGATCGTCTCTGTGTATAATGAAGCATAGCCGCTTTGATACTCTGGTTGCATATCAGCAAACCTTCCCTCTTCATCCAGTTTAACAAATGCAGCAGGGCTCACAGGGAACATCTTCCCAAGCAGTGTGCTACTCCAGAATAATGGTGTAGGCGTAAAACCATCGTCCTCTAAATAGTCATTTACGTTTGAACCAGCAATTCTCATGAACCAGTGCTTCTTGCTTTCATCACCACCCCCACCAAGCACCAAAAAATCTGTACCTTCTTGGATTAATGCTCTCTGACCCACAACATACACCAAAACGTAATCTGCACCCATATCCTTGAGCATCTGCACACCAATCTGTTCTTCAGAATTATACGCTATTGCTATCTGCCTTATCTGGGTCGAATTTATAGTAGCATTATCTACCAGAGTGGTTCTCTCTCCCAAGGTTGTTATCCAGTAGCCGTAGTCCCACCAAGAAGCTATTACAGCATCCTGTGGAGTATTGTTTTTGATCCATTCCAAAGTTTCGAACCAGTCGTTTGACTTTATCCTAAAACTGGTCGCACCGTTAACTATACTGGGAGGAATGTCTGTGGCATAGACCCAGCCCACCTGTGGTGGGAAGAACATAGGTAAAGCAAGCATCGTTATTATAATCGCTGTGTATGCAATCCGAAAGTCCTTACCACTTGACTGAATCTTTAACGTCTTCTTCTTTACCGTAGTTGCAGTTACTTCCCTTCGAATAAATATAGAAGAGGTGATTTCATAGAGTGCGATGGATGCCAATGTTATCAGAGATATTGAAGAGAAGACCATAAGTCTTGAAAAAGAAGCACTTACGTAGATGCCTGTAATTCCTATAATTAAAGCGAATATAGTCATGTCGTTTCGCTTCCTGAAGCAAACCAATGCACCAAACCCAGCTAATATAATCAATACGTTATAGTTGGCAAAGTAATCTACCAACGTAGGTGTAAAGTGCTCTGCCACTGATTCCACCAAGGGGATTGTAGTCTTGCTAAACGGACTGATTACACTGATATACCTGAAGAGTGGAACAACGTATGCACCTGAAGCTATGAATGCACCGCTTCCAAGTGTGAAAGCACCGAGCCATATGAGCAGGTTTCTCCGCTGCTTCTTTGCACTCTTCATCATTATTAGGTATGATACTCCAATGAATACTGCAGGGACCCATAATGAAAGACCTTCAAGTCTCATGGAAAATAGGTGACCTGGCTGTGCGGCAATACTTGGGAATACCGATGCTGCTGCTAGTGTTATTATAACAAATATCGGAATTACAATCAAAGGCATTCTATCCTTTCGGTAGAATGGTATGGCCATAAAGAATAATCCTAATAACAGGCTAAAGTACTGCACTCCTCCCCAAGACGCCATACCAAGTGCTAACAATAGACCACCACCAACAGCTTTTGAAATTGAGAAACGTATGTCGTTGTGCTTCAATGCACTCAGTAGAAGATAGGTTGCAAGTAAAGCAAGAAATAGTCCTAATGGCTCTGATTTGAACCATCCAAGATTTCCACGTTGGATGACTGCAGGTGAAACTGCAAAAAAAAGCGCTGCGAATAGGCCAGCGGTTGTGCTAGATATCACTCTAACAAGAGCAAATATGACAATTACAGTAAGGGAGCCAAAAATAACTGGGAACCATACAACAAAGTCAAAAAGCGGCGCACCAAAACCTAATGCCTTGTAAAGGAATGCAGCAGTTAGATGCAGTCCAGTCTGTGATGTTGCAGCAATATCCCTGCCCCCAGGGTACCAGGACCTGGTGTCATGCCAGGAGAAATAGTCACCAATACCGTTATCAAACAAAAACTGCGTGGCACGAAAATCGAAATAAGGATCGAATTCGTTAAGATGAAATCCATACTGCAAAGGGAGGGAGCGTAACATAAATGCAATTGCAAATGCCATAACTAACACTGCAATGATCATCATCTGTTTTCTGCTAAACTTGAAAGAGATGAATTTGATCGATTGCTTCTGCTCTTCCTTTTTCATAACCACAAAATCTCCAAATCCATTGGTATTTTAAGGTATAGCCAGTCAAAAATCGATCATTTGTTTTAAGCAGATAATAAAAAAATGATAAATCAATCTAAGAAAGCTGTCGAATTTTTTGCTAGAGTTTTAGATCATCGTTTTCGTTTTGTTGTTGATGATGATTTGCTCTTTGATTTTGGTTTACTCTTAGTTGCTTTCTTTTTTACCATTGCGCTAGTGTCGATCAGCATGTATTTAAGTTTTTGTATGTTCTATTTACATTCATTTTCATTCTTTGTTGAGAATTCTTACGTCACATTCTTTTACAAGTTGTTTGAATTTTTCTGCATCTTCTTCACTTCCAACTATTGCACCATAATGCATTGGAATTGCAATCTTTGGTTTTATAGTTCTTACAACTTCGGCTGCTTCTTCTGCTGTCATTACATATGTACCACTAACTGGTAACAATGCAATGTCGGTTTGTATGTTTTTTATCTCTTGAATAGGATCAGTATCGCCAGCATGATAAATTCTTATGTTGTTGATAGTCATAACAAATCCAACATTGTTGTCTTCCTTGGGATGAAATGGTTTCTTTGTATCAGGATTGATCTTATTTGTGTTATATGCCGCAACAGCTTCTATTGCAATCCCCTGCACATTCACCTTCTCTCCCGGTTTCACTATAGTAATTTCTTTCGCACCTACTTTACTGACTGTACCAGCACATTGTCTAGCTGCTATGATACTGGTATTGGGGCTTACCACTTTTTTCATATCATCCATACTTAGATGGTCGAAGTGTTCGTGGGATATCAACAATATGTCTGCCTTGGCATCTGCCGTTATCTTATATGGGTCTATATACAGTATTTTGCCGTTACTAATCTTGAACGAATCGTGGCCCAACCAAGTTATCTTTACCCCATTGTGTTCTAGCATGCTATAAGCTATAAAAAACTGAAAATTAAGGTTTTATGAGGTTATATGCTTAATCAGGGTAACCGTTAGGCACATTCATAGGTCAAATATACAGTGCAGGTGGAACGGTATTATGAGTACTAGTATGTTATAAAGAAGGAGAGATTGAGAAAAATTCAGTCATCCTATCATCATCATCATCATCATCATCATAATAATAATAATTACTTTCAATCTTCCATGAAAAAGAGGACGGCGTCGGATCAACATTGCCTGAAGTGTCGAATGTTCGCACTTGGAAGTTGTGATACCCTGCACTGAGGCCTGTGAGGTTAATACCGCTTGTGCAATCTGAAAATGCTTCACCATCTAGGCTGCACTGGAACCCAGCAATTGCAATGTTATCTGTTCCGCCAAATGTGAATGTAATCGAGGTCGATCTTGTTGATCTATTGTTCCTCAATGTTTTACCATCGCCATCAGTGGCCTTTATCTTCTTTGTATTGGGTGTAATAGTATCTACTATAGTTACTGACTGTGTTGCCGTTGCGGAGTTACCAGAACTATCAGTTGCTGTCCAAGTTACTACAGTGATTCCTAGCGGGAACGCTGTAGGAGCATCATTGGTAACAGTGGGCAAAGGATCGTCCAAATCACTGACCACAGCTGTTCCGAGCGATACTGTAGTTAACGACCCAGTAGCCTCTGTAGTTATATCAGCTGGCGGTGTTATCACAGGAGGAGTGGCATCCTCTACGATCACATCAAATGTTGCTGAAGCAGTGTTACCTGCAGCATCACTTGCTGTACAGCTAACCTCTGTTGTACCTATCGAGAAGTTTGAACCTGACTCTGGTGTACATGCTACTGGTACAGTGGTATCATAATTGTCTGTCGCAGTAACATCGTATGTCACAGCTGTTCCAGTTATAGAGGTTGTATCAACTGTTATGTCAGCTGGCACGCTTATCGTTGGTGGAACTTCATCTCCAACAACAGCCGTCGGTGGTCTTCTATTTCTTCGGGAATCAGGCATAAATTTCGGTTCAGCTTCAGAGCCGATGCTGGTGAGCTCAGTGTCCTGCATATCAGTGTCAATGCTGAAAGCAAATACATTGGATTGTACGTAAGTAGTACTTAGCAACAGAAACATCAATAGTGTAGATAAATGTGGCCTCTTGAAACGCATGTG
>JAZFZF010000245.1:0-4382 GCA_036443875.1 Nitrososphaerales archaeon | reverse complement strand
CTCATGTTCGTCTTTCCAGACAAGGTTAATGAGTTCATGGGACGCGACAATCGTCGCGTTAGTCTTTGCCGCTACCTCTAAGGCGTTACCGACCTCGTCTGGATGCCCCGTCGGCACCAAGATGATGTCTGCTTCCGGAATGTCGTCAAGAGTGATACTGCTGTCTGGATTTGTGTACCGAGGGTTGGTCAAAATGACCTTTCCATCTGGTGTGGTTATCCGGAAGAACGACCAAGTCAGCCACTCGATTTTCACGTCGCTATTTTGTTCTCGGATAGAATCTATGGTCTCTTCTACCATAGATTCGCTTTCAGTTGAAGATTCAATTATGGATTGTGTTGAATCTGTCTGTTCTGAATTTGAACCGTAATTCGATATAGAATCAGAGTAGTTAAAAATAATTCCTGCTACAACAACAATAATTATCACAGTGATAAGAATCATGATTTTAGGATCGATTTTCTTCATCATATCTTCCCTCCATTCTGAAAAGAATTATTTAAAGATTATTCCAGTTGAATGACTTCAAGAAATTCATGTGAAATTGTTTCAGTATATTCCCAATATGCTCGCAAAACCTTACCCCTGAAGAGGTGGTTATTTTGAGAACTCTAATTCAATATGTGTCAGAGACGAGATCGTTTGGGCAAGATATCCTCTCTACACCATCACTGAATGGTCTATTGATGATTGCAATTATTAGCGTCACATTTAATTACCTAAAACACGAGTAGGTACGTCATCAATTTCATATGCTTTTCTGCGGAATGCGATTGTTGGTTCTCAATAATAGTGCTCGCATATGTCGTTTGATGCTATTCTCATATAGTTGAAACCAAGCTGTGTTTTTCCAGGGTCGCTTCCACCAAATATGTCTGTCATCATTCCAATCTAGTCTACTATTGACCAATTTGTCCAGAGCTGCAGGGTCTATACTATAACATTCAACATCAACTATAGAATAACTACGGTGATAACATGTGATTTTTGCAAAACCATTCGTATGTCAGGTAAGATTTTTATTCTAGAATCTACTGCTAAACTGTAAATGTGATGTATTTGTCCCAACAACAACCTAAAAGACCCTTGACGGCTCTACAGCGGGCAATTAATAGAAAGGTAGCAGTACGACTGAAGAGCGAGTATGAATATCGAGGAAAGATGAGTAACGTTGATTCTTACATGAACTTGATATTGGTTGATGCTGAAGAGTTTAATGGTTCTACCCATCTTGCAAACTATGGCAAAGTGGTGATTAGGGGTAACAATGTATTATTTATACGGATGGAAAACGAGCTTTGAGGAGTCATGTTTACGATGCGTTGTTGTAATGGCATATGTGGTGATTTATGGGTAAAAAGTTATTCACATCAGAGTCGGTGACTGAGGGACATCCAGACAAAGTCTGCGATCAAATTGCAGATGCATTGCTGGATGAATTTCTAAAGCAGGATACGGAATCAAGAGTTGCTACTGAAGCTCTTGTCGCCACTGGAATGGTTGTAGTCGTAGGTGAAGTTACAAGCAAAGGACAGGTAAATGTAGAAGATGTTGTACGCAGAACAATAAAGGAAATAGGTTACGATAGTTCTAACGACGGTTTTGATTATAAGACTTGCAAGATACTTGTTTCGTTGCATGAGCAGAGTGCAGATATCTCTATAGGGGTAACACCTTCGGTGAACAAGGAACAGGGCGCAGGTGACCAAGGTCTTATGTTCGGATATGCAACTAATGAAACTGCTGAATTAATGCCTATGCCTATAAACTTGGCACACAAACTCACCATGGGGTTGAGCGAGGTAAGGAAGAAGAAAGAGCTGAGTTGGGTAAGGGCTGACGGCAAGTCGCAAGTTACTGTTGAATACGATATGGGCAGACCTAAAAGAATACAGACGGTAATTGTATCTACACAGCATGCACCAGACGTGGATTATGAAACTATTAAGAAAGAAATTATGGCAAGGGTGATTGAACCTATATGTGGTGAAATGCTTGACAAAGATACGGTATGTTACATAAATCCTACAGGCAGATTTGTGGTAGGAGGACCTGCAGCAGACAGTGGGTTAACAGGCAGAAAGATAATTGCGGATACGTATGGTGGTGTTGGAAGTCATGGAGGAGGTGCCCTATCTGGCAAAGATCCAAGTAAAGTTGATAGGTCCGCATCGTATATGGCTAGGTATATTGCAAAAAACATTGTAGCGTCAGAGTTAGCAGAAAAGTGCGAAATACAAGTTGCTTATGCAATAGGTGTTGCAGAACCTGTGTCTTTGATGTTTGATACTTTTGGCACAAGTAAAATACCTGAAGAAAGAATTGAAGAGATCGTTAAGAAAACTTTTGATCTTAGACCAGCAGCTATAATCAGAAATTTAGATCTAAAGCGACCTTTCTATAGGAAGACATCTACATACGGTCATTTCGGCAGAAATGATCCTGATTTCACATGGGAAAGAACCGACAAGGTTGAACTACTTAAAGAGTTCGTTTAATTGTTTACATGATTCAGAACATTAAAAAGATCATCTGCAAATTTTGTTCTCTAATAAAGAATCTCAAGCCATCTTGTGTATCTCATTTTGATAATTGTAACAATTCATGTTTCGTAATAATGCAGTCAATGTTGTTAATATTTTGAATTCTCTCGTTTAAGGTTTTTTAACGACTTTCACTCCTCTTGGAGTGACGAAATGTGATTTTGGGGACATCGCAGATCAACCAGTTTAGGATACATTTGCCTTTAACAAGAGACGATTCATAAATTGTGTGAAAGTCTATAAGTATTTATCATCATTAAGTTGGTTAGATGAGTGACGATTTAGAGAAGTTTGCAGAGTCAGAACAAGAATTACCACCAAAAATAGAAGAGAAAAGAAGGAAGGGTTTACTGAAAACAGGTTATACAACAGGTACATGCGCAACTGCTGCAACAAAGGCTGCATTAATTGCTTTGATAAACAGAAATCCTGTTGATGAAGTAATTGTTGCGCTGCCAAAAGGTAATACCGCGAAGCTAAAAATAGTACGCTGCAGCTTCGGCAGCGACCGAACAGAATGTGTCGTCATAAAAGACGCTGGTGATGATCCCGATGTTACTCATGGTGCGGAAATTGTTTCTACAGTTTTATGGACTGGTAATGTAGGTAGGATAGAAATCGATGGAGGTAAGGGTATTGGCAAAGTAACCAAACCTGGAATTGGTTTAGAAATTGGCAAACCAGCAATTAATCCCATACCGATGAAGATGTTAATTAATACGATCAAGGAAGTTGCTGATGAACAGTTGAAGATTAGAGGTGTGAAGGTTATAATTTCTGTGCCAAAGGGTGAGGAATTAGCCAAGTTGACTGACAATCCTAGATTAGGGATTATTGGTGGAATATCGATTCTTGGAACAAGTGGCATAGTGTTGCCATATTCAACTGGCTCGTTTACTGCCAGCATAAGGCAGGGCTTAGACGTTGCTAAAGCAATGGGACAAGATACCGTAGTCTTGACAACTGGTGGAAGGAGCGAAGATTTTGCTAAAGAATTGTTGAAACTGCCAGAGCATTGTTACGTTCAGATGGGTGATTTCGCTGCCTACTCCGTAAGACAAGCTCTCATCAAGGGTATGAACAAGGTAGTGATTGCGGGTTTTGTAGGTAAATTATCAAAGATGGCTATGGGTGTAAAACAGACACATGTCAAAGGCTCTCATGTTGACATGGAGTTCATGGCGTCTGTAGCTAAAGAATGTGGTGCTGTTGATGAATTGGTCATGGAAATAATGAAGGCAAATACTGCTAGACATGTGTTGGAAATTGTTATGAGAAACAAATTAAATGGATTTTTTGATTTGCTATGCAGAAAGATACATTCTATGATGGTTAACCATACGAAAGGACAGGTACAGATCGAGTGTATAATGCTCGATTTTGATGGTAAGGTTATAGGAAGATTTCTGTAAAACTGATTTGATTTGAAAACAATCTTAAATACCAACCTTTTAGATGCATTGTGCATATAGAACTTATGCCCATAAAGACAGAAATGAAGAAGAATAGATTTGATTTGTTCGAGACAATCGTCCAAAGTATAGAACGCGACGGAGAACAGATATGTGACAACGATATAATGGTTATATCAAGCAAATTCGTAGCCATGAGCCAGGGCTCTGTGGTTGAATTAGATACAGTAAGGCCCAGTGAAAAGGCATTAAAGATGGCTGAGAAATTTAACATGGAACCCAGACTTGTAGAACTCGTTCTGCAGCAAGCTGATTACATATTTAATGGCATTGAAGGTTTCATACTTGCAGTTAAAGATGGTGTCATAGCACCAAATGCGGGAATCGACAGATCCAATGTTCCGCAAGGCTTTGTCATACTTCATCC
>JAZFZF010000244.1:0-6376 GCA_036443875.1 Nitrososphaerales archaeon | reverse complement strand
TATGGAACATATAGAAAGTGTAATTGATGGAGAGAATGTAAAATTTGGAGTACTTGCCACAAACACATTTGAACGTCAAAACAATAAATGGCTCATGATACACCATCACGGTTCTCTTGTATCAAATTACTTACCTCCAAATGTTTCACCGCCTTAAGTACATATGTAACTAATTCTTGATTAAACTGGCGCGAAACCGTGATATCCTAGAGCCTGCTTCATCTCTTCCTCCTCACTCAACTTCATTTCCATTATTGATATCATATATCCATCAGGATCCTGAATTATTGTATGCTTCCCGAATTCATCCTCACCAAGTTGCAGCTAGAAGGATTCACAAGGGCGTCAAGTAAACATGTAAAGGGACTGAATGCACTTGACTTCACAAGCATAGCATGGAGGATAGCGAAGATGGACATTAAGATAGACTCATCAATTATGAAGGAGGATGTTATTGTAATAGCTGCAGATTCCTCTGGCATAAAGGTAGCTGTCAGCGTTTACTATTATCGAAAAATTCTACGAATGAGGACTCCAATCTAGCATCATGCATTTGCTTCATATGCTGCTTTACCGTTTCCAACATCTTCTATATGTCCAAGAATACTGACAGAGGATTATTATTAATTACACGGGGAATAACATCTACATAACGGGTAAATGATGTACATATCACGTCAGCCGCTATCTCTTCTTTGCGTTTGTGATCAATGAATCCATCACTCTCCCTAACAGTGATTGTGCTTTCCGTTATTGTTCCTGTCCTTAACTATCGCAAATCTACCTTGCTTATGAGAATTATAGCTTTACCCATGGTATGTAATCACCATGATTAACATCCATCAATTACTCTTTTGATACTCATATAATGCTGGACCATTTCAGAACTTAATTGATTGTCTCACTTGCCGTCTCCATGTTCTACATCTCCCGCTGACTAGATCCAGCGCCTGACCCGGGCCTTATAGCGCAAATACTCTTCAGCAAACTTTCTCTCCAAGTAACTTTCCTCGTGATCAATAACCCCTTTTTGTATGATCAGAAGCGCCACTGGGAGTAGTAGTATGGCCCAGAGCGCGTTGAAGGAAGCAGCGATTCCTACGTATATCAACGCCACTGATAAGTACATTGGATAGCGTGTGAATCGGAACGGTCCTTCAACCACAATTGCCGTTGTTGGTTGATATGGATTGGTCTGTTCCAGCAGGATTCATAATACGACGAGCCCACGATGACACAAAGAGACCCATCCCAACAAGAGGCAAGCCCATGAACAGCTGTAATGGGCTCTGCAAGAAGGGAAAAGGAACCGCCCAGTGTAAAAGCAGACCAACGATCAAAGGAACAGCATAGATCAATGGTGGATACCAGATAATCCCCGAGTTATCTTGCATGCTGTCTCTTATCCTCCCTTTCATCTACTCCACTCATTAGTCATTCTCGCCAACTTGGACTAGCTTTCTTGACACTTGAATGAAAAATGCACCCAATTGAAGCGCTTTTTCCAAGCGCTATGTTGTAACTGGTTTTCACGGATAGGTGTTTCTGTTATTTTCGTTCATTAATATTCAGTGTTATTTCAAAAGGATAACATTTCGACTTTTTTTATAAAACACGGATATAGGATTTTCACTTTGATTCAAGTTCTTGCCGTAAATCTTGTCGTTTAATCCCTAACAGTTTGCAGAATCTATACTCCAATTGCACAATCTTTTTATACGCTATTTGGGGACGCATCTTCGTGCCAATTTGCGTTGGTTGTCATAAATATGTAAGTAATATGCGAAAACACAAAGCAAGATCTAGATGTGGGGTAAAACCGAAGAACGGTTGTTCTAGTTGTTGCTCTTAGTATTGTATCCTAAAGTTATTACTCATTAGTAAGTTTTCTCGTCCCTGAATTGGATCATCCAGTGGGTGCCATAGCAGAACGGTTTGCTTTGACAAACCCATACGACAAAGTCATTACAGAGATTTACCATGCTCGTACCTGTATGGTTCTTAATCTATATACTCCTTTATCAAAGAAAGTTTCGACTCCTGAATGCTTACCTATTATGTCTAGTTATAAAGGTCTAAAGTAATTATTTAGATATGCATAGTTTATTATTCATTTCATTTAAACAAAGGCAGGATAGTATCAACTAGACTTGACTGTACCAACAAGTATAATGGATGTCATCATTACCAAGTATGAAAAATTTCCTGTTGCTCTCACTGGTTGCAAGATGACCAGTTTAACATTAGACTGTTGTGAGTATAATTTTGTTGTTTTATCTGACGGAGTTATACATGAATTGTTGCATACTGATGATAATTATGCTGAAATACATACACTACAGAATAAACAAAATATACATGCATTTGCTCCTCTACTGCAGAATATGCAAATAATAAACGATCCTTCATGGGTACTCGCGACCTTAAAACAAGATATCACAGGAGTGATGCCTAGAGCCTTATCTTTGTATGCCAGGAATCTTACAGTAAATGCGTTATTTTACGCAAATAGATCCCGGGAAGAAGCCAATTCCAACGCTCAACTGTCATCACTGTGGTTAAAGTGTGCCGCATACTACTATCTAGAAGCCCTAATAGCAAAGAATGGATCGAGGCCCATGCCCACACATATGCTTACACAGCTCCGTTCCTTAAGTGAGAATACTGATAGTCAAGGTATTACTATCGCAAGCACATGTCTAGGGCTAGAGCGTGCAAATAGATCATCAGTCTCTAGATGTATGGAAGCAGCAATAGGGCTTAATATGAGTAGCATAAAAAACAATATCACGCAGATAGTTTCAAGGAAGGCAGAGTTCCTTCTCCGTTCTGGCATGTTTACGGATTGCTATTTTTATTTGGGTTATATTGCCAGAAATGCAGTAGTGAGAATAGCATCTAACCGGAAGATGATGAAGGATTACATTTTTATGATAAATATAGCAATGGATCTTACCACTGACCAGACATTTGTATCTAAACTCTCAAATGATCTTGTAGGTTCATGCAATAAACTCTTGCTTAGATGAATGGTTATTAACATAGTTGGTGATACGACCCTATGCAGACGCTAACGGTAAAACTAATAGTACCAGAGGGCATAAATCTAGTACTGGGTCAAGCCCACTTTATAAAAACTGTTGAAGATATATACGAGACACTGATAAGTAGCAACCCCAGTATAAAATTTGGAATAGCATTTTGCGAATCTAGCGGACCAGCCCTCATCAGACATGAAAACAACGATAAAAAACTAGGAGATATGGCTATTGAGTTCGCAGAGAAACTATCAGCTGGACATGTCTTCGTAATTTTGCTGGGGAACGCGTATCCCATCAATGTCTTGAATAGGATCAAAGCAGTTGAGGAGGTAGCAAATATCTATTGCGCAACTGCAAATGCTCTAGAAGTTATACTTGCGGAGACAGAGCAAGGTCGTGGTGTGCTGGGCATTATTGATGGTGCAAAAAGTCGTGGTATAGAAGGCGAGAGGGAAAAGAATGATAGACATGAATTTCTGAGAAAGATAGGCTATAAAAAATAGGTATTTATTTACGTCCTTTCTGAGAATCGAAACGATCAGATCAGGTATTCTATGATAGTATGGTGTGAGCAAACATAAGCATTGCAAGCATTACTACGAGCTTCTATCCATAATCAAGGAGAAGGATGAAGAGATAGCTGAACTTAAGAAACGTCTTCAGTACTACGAGAACTACAATTCTCTACCAACCATCTGTCAACTCTGCTAGGGAAGAAGATAAAGAAAGAGAGGAGAGCTGATTGTAACAATAAAGAAGATGAAAGAAGAAAGCTTGGCAGAAAGAATGGCCATAAAGGTGTATCACATTCCCTTTTCTGTAAGGTTTCTACTTATTTTACTGTCATGCGTGATCGATAGTCTCTCTTATCTTTCAATTCCTCTTCAAACTCTCAGTCATACGGATAGCTTGTAGATACAGCTCATCTGTTAACTTACCTAGTTTGTGTATGGCTTTTACTCTTGCCTTATCTTGCTAAAATATTTCTTCGTCCTTTCTCGTGCCAGCCAAGCCAGTCTTGACATTAGATGCGCAATCCAGGCAGACACTAGCAGAGAAGGGAAAGTTCTTCATACAGTTTTTGCATGTGGGTTTACCGCATGTTGGACAAGCCTTCGTAACTGTTTCGATGTTACATAAGTAACAGAGCGACATACCTCAATAAAATATACTTCTTGTCATAAAAGGTTTTGGGCAGGAAGATTAAAATCCATAGATTTGAACGTTGTAAATAGCAGCATTATCTTTAATGTCCTAGTTGATAAAGAATATTCTCTAAATGTCAAAGGGGAAGAAGAACCATCTCTATATAGGGAACACCTAATTTTCCTGACATAGACAAGAGAATCCAATCTTATAATGTCTTTTCATGAAGATAAAAAGAAGATCCATACATCATCTCTGTATGAGATATTTTTCATGATCACTTGCACTTCCGGTAGGGACAAGTGTCTTAATCCTCTTTGCTAGTGCATCTATCGTGTATGCTCAATTCAAGGGGTTACCCTGATGATGGTTATAGTGCGTTAGAGCAAAGCCAAGTCAGTGTACACCGGTTCCGTGAGGAGATGATAGTCAGCGCAACTTGGAAGTCAACACGGTTATTCAACAAATTCTAATCCGTTGCTCCCCAGTATTCGTTCATGGCTTGATTAATCATTATGACAGTTAGAGCAACATCTCTGTTGGCTGAACTCTGTTTTGTTCAAGTTTGGTCCTCATACCCCCAAAGTTTTATAAGCTGTTTTTCAAATTCTGAATATTGAGTCTCTGATAAAACATCTCCGCAGTTCTTATGCTTTGGAACAGTTCGCATACCCTCCAGCTTGAATTCAACTTCGTAAAAATGCACTTTGGGGCACTTGCACATGGTTATCCTTCCAGAATTACTATATATTTACTTAAGGCGGTTGTCATCTCAAGATGTTTCTAAACGTAGATCAAGAGTGGAGATAGCTTTTTTGTTGGTCATAACACTTATCTGTTTGATCGAATATGGGATCTCAATTGATTAGCGCGTATATGTTGATAGGGACGTTAGTAATTGCGTTATTCATGCCGTTAGTGTCGTATGGTGAACCGCTTGACTCGATGAGTTTGGTTACACATGAAGGTATAAGCGATACTTTTAACACGCCGTCATTGGAGGAACAGGCTGTGGCAATGGTAACTTCCAACCAATCATATAAAGTACAAGTCTTGTGGGAACCTACTGAGATAAAACCTAACCAGATAGTCAGGTTTGATATCAAATTTATGAACTATGTAACAAATGAACTCGTGAACAATGTGCATTACGATTTTATGGTTACAAAGGATGAACAACCCTTAAAAGAAATTAGAAACTCTTTTGCAATGAACGGTATTGCAACCCATACTGCAGAGTTTCCATCGTCAGGTTCATTCAGCGTGATTATCAATGTATTGGGCAATGGTGATTTTACAAACCCGCAGAATGAGTCTATAACATTGGATTTAAAAGTGGTGCCAGAGTTTCCTCTTAGCACAATGATAGTTATGGCATCAATAGTTGGTATAATGATAGCACTTACTCGGTTCACAGTAATGAACAGGAAACGGGGAAACATAAATTACACTTAAAACAAGTCCCAAAATAACGGAGGATTTGGATTCAGCGATAATGCCGGAAAAGGCAACTTGTACACAGGAAATAAGTGTTCAGCTAACGGCTCTGGTGGATCCAGCGTCCCTGGGGCATGGTGCAAACCTCAATTATAGAAGCAGAACAAAGGACATTAACAGAACTCCCTCTTTTTTTAGAAATAATAAATGAGAAAGATCTATCGCCTAATTTTAAAGAAAGTTCAAGCAACCCTTACAGTTTGCTTGAATTTGGCGTATTCCTGCTTTATGTTATTTCAGAAATACGATTCTACTTTTAAATGACCTGTACAATAATATAATTCAATCCCTAGGGTCTATGTGGTTTCTTAATTACGAGGGATTTTGAAAGAGTTGAAACACCTTTCCTCATACATGTAGCTACTGTTGCTTTATACAGAATGATATATAGACCTTCTTTTATGAAAAGTAGTTATCTCCTTAATTCCAACACTCTTTAAAATATCCATGCCTTTCTCCAAATTAGAGCCAACATCAGAAGGTATATGCGAATCAGAACTGGTTACAAACTTCTTGACATCTAGTCTCTTGCATAATTCAAGAAAATCTTTTGAAGGATACGTACTTTTCAAACCATGTCTGAATCCAGAACAATTTACATCAATGCCTATACCATTATCAGCTATGAAGGTACATTCGTCTTCCACTAATCCCTTATATTTTGAAAATTCAAGCTCCTGGCCATAGAATGG
>JAZFZF010000243.1:0-3734 GCA_036443875.1 Nitrososphaerales archaeon | reverse complement strand
GTTCTAGGCAAGCGTTATATTTCATGACATGTATTATATCTCTTGGTGTTTATTAGAAGACCACAAACCTATGCACCCAAAGCGAATCTTCAAGTAGAGAGGTGACATACCTCTCTACTTACAAGAGTCAAATGTAAACTCTAACATGTACTAGTCATCTGCGCAGCATTGACCGCAATCGCACAAACAATCACCAAAGGATAAGCATGTGCAGAGCATGCGTTGAAGCGCTGCTGTACTTGGCTACAAAACTAGAGCCTACTGGTGAACTCAGTGTTATTGAAGTGAAGGAAAACTACGTGAGGGAAAAGCGTAACACGTTTCTAGAAAATGCCTTGAAGAGTGGACTGCTGGACTGTGAGTACAAAACTGTTGTAAAAGAGATTTGGGAATCAGGTGATTTCGCAATGCACATACCCCAAAAATTGGATCGTATTGCTGATGATTTCGTAAAGCATGTATCACAAGGACATGACGTTGGCTATGACTTGTCGAAAGGATGGTCCGATAAAGACGAAGCCCTGAATACTATTACTGAAACAGCTATCCCCAAGGAGATGATTCACGAAAGGATCCATGAATCCTGTGATCACTGTATGGCTGAGCTTGTTTGCAGATGCTGTAGCCAAGATATTGGAAAGTATTTATTAAGAACCAGGAAACCAGATGAGAAATAGTTATATTTTTATTTGGTTGCTCATTTCATTGATGCTGCTTCCATTCATCTAATATCCTAGGATTTGCCTTTATCATGTGGACAAACTTTTCCAGCCTTTCTATAGTAGTGCCGTGGAGACAATGTTCCATTTGATGCGCATCTCGATAAGCTTCGTTTCCCTTGATACCTAGAATGTTCAGAAACTCTAACAAAAGATAATGTTTCCTTAGAACGTGCTTGGCAACTTGCTCGCCTCTTTCAGTCAAGGTGATACCCTTGTATCGTTCATACTCGATGTAACCTTTCCTCTGAAGTATCTTCAGCATATTGGTGACACTTGGTGGACTAACATGCAAACGACCCGCTGCTTCACTCATCACAACATATCCTTTTTTTCTTCAAGTTCGTATATAACCACGAGGTAATCCTCCATTCTAGAACTTACCTTTTCTTTCGAGACTGTTATACTCTTGGTCAACCGATCACGCTATCAGAGACGTCAGGTACATCACTGCTAATCCAATCATGAGTCCCACAGTGTTATGAACACTGAAGATTCCTTTACTCTTGTCCTTGCGCACAAGGAAGAGTATGGTGTATACGACTTGGAAGATAGCTCCGGCACCTATAGCAAGGAATATCGCAGATGCTATGGGCGAGTAAGTGTAGGTCCCTATCCATGTGCCCACTATCACTGGCGCACCTGCTATCAAGCCCATCACAATAAGGTGCTTTATCAGTCTTCTCATCTTGAACTGCTGCTTAGAGATTGGTGCAATTATTGCTAAACCTTCGGTTGTGTTGTGAATTGTGAACCCCACTATCAGCAGTTTGCTTAACGCCATCTGCCCAATAGCAACTGAAGCACCAATAGCTAAACCCTCACCCAAGTTATGCAGACCTATGCCAAAAGCTATCATGTATGAGAGCGGAAGCATGCTTGTAAGCATAACCTTCGAACTCAGGCTTCCATCCTCTACGTTCCTGGTTATGCTCTTATTAGTTACCGTCTGAAGTATTAGGAAAGTAAAGATAATCACAATAGCCATCAAGACTGTCTGGTTAAAGGTTCCTCCGATATTCTCAACCTCCAATGCCTCGACTGCAGCATCTAAGCCTAGAAATACTAGTAGACCAGCTGTAAGCATAAGGAAGAAGCCGAACCATTCTTGGCGCATCGATCTCATGAATGGAAACCAAAGCAGTCCGATCATCACAGGCACTATACCTACGTAGGAGCCAAGTATTGCGAATAAGCCGAGTTGCTCCGAACTTAGTTCTGGTGAAAGAGCTGCAGCCTCAACTTCATAAGCAAACCTTGTTCCATCAGAGATCGTTAACCCTATTTGATACGGCCTACCCTCTATCCACTGGAAATTCTGTAGTTTTATCGTAGCAGTATCAAGCCTATTCAGTATGTTGGTAGGGCTTATCGTTGCAGGCCAGGGTCTATCGTTAACATCTGTTTGTGCGATTACGACCTGATCAGGCCCAGTATTGCGAACATTAACAATTATTGTATTTGGCTTGAATTCAGCATTTTCTACTGTTAACTCTGGCAGAGGCTCCCCTATCTGGAGAAACTCTGTACCAGGACCTAGAAGGTAATATACCGTGCCTCCAAGGATCACTAGTGGCAGAACTGCTAAAGTAACTAACTTTACATTCATGCTCCTTCACCACCGCCAATGGATTCCTCTTTATCTTCAACGACTTTGAAGAATCCTTGCCAGCCCTTGTCCGCAAACTCTATCTTATGTGCATGAAACATGTACATACCCGGATACTTGTATGTGAATTCGATCACAGCTCTATCGCCCTGGCTAAACGTAGCCATATCCGTAATCACATAGTCAGTCAAGCTTGTTCCAGTATCAAAGCGTTTGAATACATTCCCGTGAATATGGAAGTTATTGATCTGATCGAACTCAAGCATGTTTACCATATAGATCCTTACAGGCTCCCCAATCTTTATGTTGATGGGATTCTTCTGATAGTATAACGAAACTCCGTTCGCCGTATAGAAGTTATTCTCTGTATCAAAGTCCGTATCGACACCATTCAGCACCATTACCATTTCTGTGGCAGGTGGCCTAGTTGTCTTTGGATCTACAATATATGCTCCATAAAGACCCCTATTGATATGCTCTTCAGTTGGAGAGACGTGGCAGTGATAAAGGAAGACACCGAATGGCTCTGCCGTAAATTCATAAACAAACCTTCCACCAGGATAAACCAACTCCACTACACCATCCATGTTGCCAGCATGGATACCATGGAAGTGTATTGTGTGAGGAAGAGTACCTTGGTTGAGGAAGGTAACTCTTACGCTATCGCCTTCTGTTGCCCTTATGGTTGGTCCTGGCATGGTTCCATTATATGTCCATGCGGGGAAGTAGATTCCGGGAGCAACTTCCACCGAAACGTCTTGAGCGATAATTGTGAATTCCCTATGGGTAGTACCGTCTGGCAGTTCGCTTACTCTTCCATAGTTGAACTCTGTAAGGAACTTCATAGGGTCAAATGTTTGTACAGTCCCATCCGCGCCTTGATTGGAGTACGTCTTCACTACATTCTCTATTGGATCGAGGTGAATCTCAGCATCTCCCCGATCGGTAGATAATGCATAGAAACCACCCATTGTGACCATAGATATAAGAATCACTGACATGACTATGGCCCTAACCATTCCTAATTTGACTGACCCCATCCCATCTCATATATTGTTAGATCTATTTATATTTTATAGCCTACTCTATCTTTGGTAACCTAATCTAATATTTCGAAGGCTAATCTCCGTGCACAAGTGCTCCCTCGACCATACCGATAGACTCGAGTGTGTCTATATTTTCGCTCTTCAAGATCAGTCATTCTATGACCATGATTTTGGACAAAGTAATTCTTTTTCTCACCAACAAATTTCTATCGTACCTAGTCTGTAACGATTCTGGTGTATGTGATAAAACCATCGTTAGCTGAAACTGTCATTTTGTACACTCCTTGTGTTAATTCAGGTTCTGTTTACATAAGGAGTTTGACTTTCTGGCTTGTCCTACCATGCTCTTTACAAAACAGA
>JAZFZF010000242.1:0-7802 GCA_036443875.1 Nitrososphaerales archaeon | reverse complement strand
TTGAATTCTTGTGCTTTACGACATAGCCGATCTTTTCCGTTATTTCGTGTCTCGCATGTGGGAAAGGTGTTGTTACTATGCACATCTTATGCGCCATCGCATACACAAGCGCACCACTGGAGATTTGATTTCTGTCCAGGTATGGCGCTATGAATATGTCTCCAGCAAGCAAATAACGGCTAAACTCCTCTTCTGAAAGAAAGAACTTTTCTATGAATATGACATATTTCTTAAGACCCAATTCATGAACCTTCCTTTTGAGCATGTTAAGATACTTGTCTCCTTTCACCTTCTTCACCTCTGGATGTGTTTGACCGATTATTAGGTAAGTAAAGTCCTTCTGTCTTTTTACAACATCGGGCATAGCATCAATTGCGTATTCTAACCCCTTGCCAGGACCAAGTAGACCAAAAGAAGTCATGAGATGTTTTCCTTCAAGGCTCAGTCTTTTCTTAGCATCATCCTTCGATAGACCTTCAATCGATGGAACCCCATGGGGAATATAGATCACCTTATTGCTATCGTCTAGATGGTAACTTTGTTGCATCAACTTGCTTGAAAGGGGGACCATCACGATCAATTTCTCGCTGAGTTTGCATATTTTTTTGAACACTTCAGCTCTCGTACCGCTCCAATTAGGTTCTAGTGTATGCAGTACCGTTACTATGGGTTTTTTTACATTAACCATGAAATCTAGAACGTACCTTCCACCCCTACCACCAAATATGCCAAATTCGTGTTGCAGATTCACCACATCTATATTGGAATCGTTTATGAATTCAGCTGCTTCACGATACGATTCTCTTTCAAGTTTCTTGATAGGATGTATGTTGGGACTCTTCACATACTTGTCTTCAGGTATAACTGTCCGCATTATCTCAATATTGATAGAATCCTTCAAACCCAATAGAGAGTTCTGCAGGTTCTGAGTGAACTTCGCTATGCCACAATGGGTTGGTAAATACGTTGATACGATGGCAATGTTAAGCTTCTTCGTCTTTTTTTTAATAGGAATATGGCGCTCCATTTTTCACAAAATTATATGATGTCGCCAGTTATGAACTTTTTTCAAGTTAACATTATAACGAAATATACCTCGTCTGGTACCAAACTTAATATTCACATCCATCAGCAAGGAAGACATGATCCAGTTTGACGGTTACAAGATAAATCCTGCTTTGCTCTTAATCGATATGCAGAATGGTTTCTGCGGTAAAGGAGGATCGTATGACAAGTTAGGCATTGATATATCGCATTATCAAAAGATAATACCCAACATAAAAACTGCGATACGCATGTGCAGGAAAGTACGTATCCCTATATTCTACACAGAAGCAGTCCGTGAAGCTTCTGGCATAGACCTGTTTACGAACAGGCATAAAATACTTCCGAAGAAGCGCGGTGAAAGAATCAAGAAGATTCCAATATGTGTCAGGGGAACATGGGATGCGGAGATCATCCCGGAGTTGAACCCCAACAAGGAAGATCATGTTGTGATAAAGAGAAGGGATTCTGCATTTCAGGATACCGAACTCGATCTCTGGCTGAGCAGCTCACTCACCGACACTATAATTTTCTGTGGTGCGGACACATCTGTTTGTGTTGATAGTTCCATTAGAGATGCATTCAACAAAGGGTATGATGTGATAGTCCTTTCGGATGCTGTGGCGTCAATGCACCCAGATTATCATACTGCGACTTTGGAAACAATAAAGGAATGGTATGGATTGGTCGTAACAACAGACTACTTTGAAAAGATTCTTGCTTCTCAAGTTCTTTCGGTGCCAAAATGATCATCTTTAAGAAATGACCATGGTAAGCGTGGATTTGTACCTTCTATTCTTTTTAATTTTGTGATAAATGCATTCCTTAGTTTTTCCATGGAATCAGCCTCGATCTCAACTATAATATTAGACACCATAAAGAGCGTGAATATCACTTACAAATGGTCTTTTCTTGAGTTCATTCACGACGTTGTATTCATGAACAAGCTCTGTGTTCATGAAACCTGTGGCTATTACATAAAGAAATGATACAGATGGTGCTAGATGTTGTTAGATGGTGCTAGATGTAGATGGTGCATAAAAATTATTTCATACATTTGGTTGGAATCGTTTATACGCTTGCCGTGATTTACTGGGTTTGTGAAGACAACATACAAGGATGTAGGTATTGACCTTAAGAAGGTAAAGATTGCCCATAAAGTCCTCGAGGGGCTTATTTCTACCACCCATAGATTCAAGGAGGGTATACTGTCTGGCTATGGTCATTACGCAGGTCTAATTGAGATCGGGAACAACAAGGTTCTTGCGCTGCATACGGATGGTGTAGGGACCAAGGTGCTAATTGCACAGATGGTAGGCCGCTTTGATACGGTTGGAATTGATTGCATCGCTATGAATGTAAATGATGTCATCTGCATTGGTGCTCAACCAGTGGCGTTTGTTGACTATATTGCCGTAAAGAAGCCCGACGAACAACTGATGATTGAAATAATGAATGGATTGGTAAAGGGCGCAAGAGAGGCGGGTGTTGCAATAGTTGGTGGTGAAACAGCAGTCATGCCCGACGTTATTGCTGGTTTTAAAAAGGCGTTCGACCTTGCTGGCACAGTAATAGGTATGGTTGATAAGAATAGACTTGTTATGGGTGATAAAATCAAGACCGGCGATGCAATAGTGGGGGTAGAAAGCAACGGCCTGCATTCCAATGGTTTCACTCTCGCTAGAAAGATATTGTTAAGAAAGTATAGGATAGGACAAGATATCAAAGAACTTAACAATACACTTGCAAATGAGCTGCTACGGCCTACACGGATCTACGTAAAACCTGTTATGGAGATCCTAAACGAAATAGAAATACATGGTTTAGCACACATAACTGGAGGTGCATTTACAAAACTTACTCGCCTACACGGTGATGTTAGCTTTAAACTTGATGATATGCCAGAACCGCAGCCAATCTTCAAACTCCTACGAACACATGCAAAGATCAATGATAAGGAAATGTACAGCACCTTCAACATGGGTATAGGTTTCAGTGTAATAGTTCCAGACAACGTTGCAGATGCCGTAATCAAAATATTCAAAAAATATAACCTGAGAAGTTCTGTTGTAGGAAAGATTGCTGGTGGTAAAGGGGTTTATATAAACAAGGTAAGGCTTGCATAGAACCATCCGTATTCATATCAATCTCATGTTTGTCGGATATTATCTCATGTTTGTCGGATATTATCTCATGTCATCATGAGATTATGAGACAAAATTTGACACGATGATAAACTCATGTGCGCTTTCGTAGTGATATGCGCATCTCGTTAGCACTCATTACAATGACATTCCCAATGGGAAATCAAACCGAACAAAACACAACGAAGAGCTTTACAATAGGTCAGACATGGGGAGCCTTGAGGAAATCATGGAAGGGATACAAGATAGCCAAGGTACAAGAAGATCGTGGTAAAATGATCGAATACGCAACAAAGATCCGTAAACTTCAAGGTGAGCTAGGAGTCCAGCAGGCATCCTTCCCGGATCTGTCACTCAACTAAGCTCTTCTCCTTTATTTTTTACTTATCAATCAAAGTAATGGTTATTCTCATTCAATAGTGGTCAAATCTCATACTATGAATCAGGAGCTATAAGATTTAATATGCAAGTCATTCAATTATCAGAGTGCAGAGCCAAACGGACACTTATTCGGTTGCGTGTAATGAAATAGCTGCCACACTTAGTAAGATGGATAACCTCGATCTGAGGTCAGTGAAACGTGTTATCAAACAGGTATCTGCCAAGTATACACTCTCATCACTTCCAAAGAATGCTGACATTCTGAATCATACACAGACATCATTGTACGATGAGGTAAGGAAGCTATTGATGGTAAGACCCACCAAAACAGCATCCGGTGTTGCTGTAGTAGCAGTGATGCCCAAACCGTACGCATGCCCACACGGAAAGTGTACGTTCTGTCCTGGCGGTATAGAAGTTAATACGCCTAACAGCTATACTGGTACCGAACCTTCGACTCGAAATGCTCTAGAGTATGCCTATGATCCATACAAACAGATATGTTCAAAGATTGAACATCTACAAAATAACGGCCACAACATAAGCAAGGTCGAGATTGTTATCGTTGGAGGCACTTTTCTGTTCATGCCCCTTGACTATCAACTTGATTTTATAAAATCATGTTATGATGCGTTGAATGGCTTTAGATCTTCCAGTCTAGAAGAAGCGAAAGCATGCAATGAAACAACTACAGTAAGAAACGTTGGTCTTACCATTGAAACGAAACCAGATTACTGCAAGCACGAACATGTTAATCTAATGCTTTACTATGGTGGAACGAGGGTGGAGATTGGTGTTCAGGCACTGCGCAACGAAGTTTATAGAGCAACCAACAGGGGTCACACGCTTGATGACGTAATTGAATCATTTCAGATTGCTAGGGATGCTGGCTACAAGATAGTTGCGCATATGATGCCCGGACTTCCGAATTCAAGTCCGGAACAAGATATTGAAGATTTCAGGAGACTTTTTTCAGATCCCATGTTTAAGCCCGACATGCTCAAGATCTATCCTACACTTGTGATCGAAAACACTGGATTATTTGCCATGTATAAGCAGGGAAGATATAATGCTTATGGAGATGAAGACCTTATCCATGTCATAGTTGAATTGAAGAAGATGATCCCAAGATGGGTCAGGATAATGCGTGTACAGAGAGAAATTGCTGCTAGAGAAATTATTTCTGGGCCTAAGATTGGTAACCTGAGACAGATCGTGCTTAACAGGTTGAATTCGCAAGGCCTGAAGTGTAATTGCATGAGGTGTCGAGAAGTGGGACTCCAAAGAAAAGAGAACGGTGATTATGATGTGAAATTATTGAAGGATGAATATTCGGCATCTGGTGGTATTGAAACATTCCTTTCATATGAAGATCCCTGCAAGGATGTATTGTTAGGATTTCTTCGTATGCGCTATCCAAGTAGCGCGGCACGTCGACCAGAAATCAAGAACTGCTGTATAGTTAGAGAGTTGCATGTTTACGGTCAGGCATTAGGTCTTGGTACCAGGGATAACACGAGTTGGCAACATAGAGGTTATGGCTCAATGCTGATGAAGAAAGCTGAACGCATTGCTTTGGAAGAATTTGATGCAAAGAAGATGCTTGTACTAAGTGCTATTGGAACTAGAGGCTATTACAGGCGGTTAGGTTATAGACAGGAAGGGCCTTACATGTCCAAACAGTTGCAATAATCGATACACATTTCTTTCTGTAATGTTGGAGGATTCAAAACTGAAACCTTTTCTATCTCTTATCTTCTCAATGTATGGAATCTGATTCCTTCAACAGTTTCTATCACTCACGGAACCAATTCTGAACGTCATTTCAGTTTGACACTTCAACTTGTTAATGTTTCATTCTTGCTAAAGTTAATCTACACTGTATCTGTTAGTTGCGCCAGTTCATAATTACAATTATTGTATTCATGATAGCCATTCTAAGAAAAATTGTTTCTGCATCGTTTATTGTAATATCAGACATATTCCTATAGATGAGCTCTGAATAGATCATTCGTCATCTATTTTCTGATCTAAGAACGTTGATGAATTTTAGACGATTAAGGTACATTCACTTTACAATAAATAACTTAAATTACTGGAAGTATTTAGAATGCAAAATGCAGGTTATAGGGAAGGGTACGTGGTTAGACAAGGTTGCCAAGAAACTGATTGAAAGGGAGAAGAAGATCGGTAGAGACGTGAATCTAATCAAGGTAGAGAGTGGTTTGGGTGCATCAGGCATACCACATATTGGAAGTTTGGGCGATGCGGTAAGAGCATACGGAATAAAGATGGCACTGGAAAATATGGGCTACAAGTCTGAACTCATAGCATATTCAGATGACATGGATGGTTTAAGAAAAGTTCCTGAAGGTCTTCCAGAATGGTTAAAGGATCATCTCGCTAAACCTGTTTCAACTATACCCGATCCATTTGACTGCCATAATTCTTACGGAGCGCATATGAGCAGTTTGCTCATCGATGCCCTAGACAAATTGGCAGTTAAATACAGGTTTCAAAGCGGGGCAGAAGCTTACAAGCAAGGTTTGATGGTAAGGCAGATCGATCTCATATTGAGTAATGCCAAGTATATTGGAGAGAAGATTGAGGAATTGGTTGGCCAGGAAAAGTTCAAAGCTTCATTGCCATATTTCCCTGTATGTAGTAACTGCAAAAGGATCTACGTTGCGGAAGCATACGAGTATCTGAAAGAAGAAAAGAAAGTCCTGTATAAATGCAAGGGCACTAAGATGGGTAAAATTTTTGTTGATGGATGCGCACACGAAGGTTCTACTGATATCAGAAGCAGTAATGGTAAGCTGGGATGGAAGGTAGAGTTTGCAGCCAGATGGCAGGCCTTCAGCGTTCGATTCGAAGCATATGGAAAGGACATCATGGATTCCGTAAAGGTAAACGATTGGGTTGCTGATGAAGTTCTAAAGTATCCTCATCCATTGCATGTCAAGTATGAAATGTTTCTAGATAAAGCTGGAAAGAAGATATCAAAATCGCTCGGTAATGTACTTACACCACAGATGTGGTTAAGGTATGGAAGCCCTCAATCTATAATGCTGTTGCTCTTCAAACGCATCAAGGGAACCAGAAATCTTGATTTGAACGACATACCAAAACTAATGGACGAATATGACTATATTGAAGATGTTTACTTTGATAAGGTCAAGGTTGATAACGAATTGAAGAGGGTAAAGCTCAGGGGCATCTACGAATACATAAACCATCAGAATCCATCATCAGAACCACTGCAACACGTTCCGTACATGTTAATTGTGCAGCTCTCATCTGTTATAGAAGAAAATAATAGGATAGAATATGTAATAAACAAACTAAAGAGCTATGGAACAATAAAAAATAGAACTGATGATCTCGTCAATAAGGTAAAACTTGCGGGCAACTGGGCTGATGACTTTGAGCATTTTGAAAAGGCGCAAGTTATGGTTGATGATAAACAGAAACATGCACTATGTGATTTAATTGAAGTGATAAAGACGGAGACTGATCCCAAGAACCTGCAGACTAGGATATTCGAGATAGCAAGGAGTAATACTATAGAACCCCGTGATTTCTTCAAACTGTTGTACGTAATACTTTTAGGTGCAGAACGTGGTCCGCGTTTGGGACCATACATATTTGATGTAGGTACAGATAGGATTGTAGAGACACTGAAGCATTACGTATAACTAATGTGGTTAAATCGTTGTTTCAAAGACATATGGATGGGGAAGAAGAGTTAGGGGATCTATGAATAATTACATACATGCTTGCAGGTTTTGATCTGTCCATTCGTCTTTTACATAGGAGTTCAACCAAATGCCCTCGTGGAGGAATTCAGTCTTTTGAGTTGTTTGCAAGGTTAAAATGGTCAATTATTATTGTTACTATGGGCCCGTGGCCTAGTCTTCGTCAAGAATAGAGAGGATATGGCGGGAGCTTGCGGAGCTTCAGGCCGAGGGATCGAAGCCCTCCGGGCCCGCTATCTCACGAACAAAATACTACCAAACTAATGGCAAGGTAGCCCATCATCATTATCATCATCATTATCATCATCATTATCATCATTATCATCATCATTATCATCATTATCATCATCATTATCATCGTCATTACCATCATTATCATCATCATTATCATCATCATTATCACCATCACCATCATCATAACTTTCGATCAATTTTTGACGTTTCACAACTGATTTTCCAGTGCTAAACACAATCA
>JAZFZF010000241.1:0-5189 GCA_036443875.1 Nitrososphaerales archaeon | reverse complement strand
CATCACTTCCTACGAATGGACCAAAGTTACTCACGGAATAAATTAGAATTGAAGAGCCTGGAGAACTGGATTGTTCAACCGATGCGCAGTAGGAATTACACGTAACGCCAACCTTCTGTAATTTGGTAAGAGCAGAAGCTATCTGTCTATGTGCAACATGTGCAGGAAGCGAAGAGCATACGCTTACCATAGTTGGTTCTATCTTTGGAGCTTTGATCATTTCAAAGGTATTCGGCTTTGCACAGGGCTCTATAGTTGCCCTTACAATACCTCCACCAACAGGATAATACCCTCTTTTTTGCACAACCAAATCAAAATCAATTCCAATCATGCTAAAGGCTGGTTGCACAACATATCGGAGATAATCAAACGTTGGACTCCATCGTACATCGGTGCCTCCTCTCAATTCAACCTCGACACGTTTCCCAGACAGACTTGCTACAGGTATAACTGTCTGCAGTATCAGCGTTAAACTACCAGCTGTACCAACATCAATCTGGATGGCACCGCTTTGCATCTCCTTCGGAATAAATTTGATAGTGTCAGAACCAACATGAACGTTTTCTACCTGGGCATCACACAAAGAAGCTACTGCTTTGATTGCGTGGACGTGCTGTGGTCTCAAGCCAGGATTATGTCTCCTTGCTCTGATGTTTACAATCTCAACAGTTTTCTTAGTGATTGCTGACAATGTAACCGAGGTTCGTAAGATCTGTCCTCCTCCTTCTCCATACGATCCATCAATTCTTATGAATTCCACGCCAGACAGACCATTGGTATCCAAGTAAAATAAGTTATTGTGATGCTCAAGTTCATTGCAAGAATTTGGATGAACCGCTTGATGAAATAAAGGCTGTATTTGTGTAAATAGTTGAGAACGTGCATGATCTGTGTATATACATCTTCCGTTAGTATTAAAATCAGCAATCGATATTGTTCTTCTTCACATCATTGTTACTATAGCCGGATGTGAGATTGTGCTGTCATGATAAATATCGATATAGGATACGCTATTGTTCATACTAATCATGTTCTTGTTGAAATCCTTTAGCACCCTAACTGCCTTAAGCACATGATTCTCGCGACAGAATTTGTTTAAATAACGTACGTATTAACGCTACTGCATGAAGCATGGTTTGCTTCTTGGCAGGTTCCAGCCTTTTCATAATGGTCATTTACATGCCGTAAAGTTCGCACTTGAGAAAGTAGACATGCTATGGATTGCAATAGGTAGCGCGCAGAAGAGCTATGAGCAGAAGAATCCGTTCACCGCAGGAGAACGTCTAGCGATGATCAAGGCAACGCTTGATACAAATAAAATCAATCCTAAGAAATGGCTGGCGGTACCAATTAATGACTCCAATATTCACTCCTTGTGGGTAAACCAAATTGGTATGCTGATACCGAAATATGATGTTGTTTTTACAAACGATCCTTTAAGCATGGGGCTTTTCGAGGAACATGGAAAGAAGGTTATTAAGATACCGTTCCTGAAGCGGAAAATTCTTGAGGGAACAGAGATCAGAGGAAGGATTGCAAGCAATGAAAACTGGAAGGAGTTTGTGCCCAAGCAGGTAATAGAAATAATAAAAGAAATAGATGGAGTAAATAGAATAAAATCGTTGCAACACAAATAGTTTTATGGTATAAATAACGTATCTGTACGTGGTAGTGCGTTAGAGATGGAATTTCCTCCAAATTACTTGGTGATGCTTCCAGGACCAACTAATGTGCCCCATAGAGTTATACAGGCAATGTCAGCTCCTGTAATAAATCACAGGGCTGAGGATTTTTGGAAGTTGTACAAAAGAATTCAAGAGAAGACCAAGAAGGTATTCCAGACAGAGAACGATCTTGTAGTTTTAACGGCATCTGGAACAGGTGGTGTAGAAGCATCTGTAGTAAATCTGATAAGAAAGGGCGACAAGGTAGTCATACCTGTCAACGGTGAGTTCAGCTCAAGGCTGGCAGATCTCATTGACACCGTCGGAGGACAAACGGTGCGTATTAAAGCTCCCTACGGTGAGATACCCAGTTTCGAGAAGATCGAAGAAGCCTTTGAAAATAACAAAGATGTAAAGGCGCTGTACGTTGTTTATAACGAAACGTCTGCAGGAACTAGAATAACGTGGCTTGATAAAGCTAGTAATTTAACGTCAAAGCATGGAGTATTTTTTGTTGTTGATGCTGTATCAAATCTTGGTGGCGATGAGTTACCTGTAGATAAATGGAATGTTGATATTTGTGTAACCGCAAGCCAAAAGGCACTAGCATCACCGGCTGGACTGGCACCCATATCTGTAAGTGCAAGGGCGAAAAAATTCATGATAGATAACCCTCCGTCAACACTTTACTTTAACTTGCCAAGATACTTCAAGTATTACAGTGATAGAACGGAGACACCGTTTACACCTGCATTACCGTTGTACTTTGCCTTTGATGAAGCACTTGACGTAATAATAGAAGAAGGAATGCTTGCTAGGATAAAGCGTCACCAAGCGTGTGCACAGGCATTCTACGCTGCACTTTCCCATATGGGTTTCACACCATTTGCAAAGCTCGATGCTAGATCTAATACAGTTATAGCACTTCACTATAGGAATGGTGTGGAAGATAAGACGTTCAGAACATTAGTAGCAAATAACTTCAAGGTATTGATAGCTGGTGGCTTTGGTGAATTGAAAGGAAAAGTGTTTAGAATTGGTTCAATGGGTGAGGTCAGCCACTATCATGTAATGAGAACGTTGTCTGCGATTGAATCGGCACTTTCAATAATGGGTATAAAGACAAATGCTAACGCACTTTCTGTTGCAGAAGAAAAACTCAAACAGTAAAATATTTTCCTTGCAAGGTTAATATAAGGTCATTTATTAGCGGGTTTTATGGCACTTGAAAAGGGCTCTCTTGTATTAATGAACTATACTGCGAAGGTGAAGGATACTGATGAAGTCATAGAAACCACTATTGAAGAAGACGCAAAAAAGTTCAACGTTTTCGACCCTACAAGAAGTTATGAGCCAAGACTGGTTTCCGTAGGTGATGGCTGGGTTCTAAAAGGTCTAGATGAAGCACTGATGAATGCTAACATTGGGGAGAAAATGGACGTGGAGGTGCTCCCTGAAAAGGGATTTGGGAAAAGAGATCCGAACAAGGTTAAAATGATACCGTTAAGAAAGCTTGGTGAAAAAGCTGACGAAGCCAAGGTGGGTGATGCAATAGAAATTGATAACAAGGTTGGCATTGTGCGTTACATAGGTTCTGGGAGGGTGCAGTTAGATTATAACCATAGGTTAGCGGGAAGGACGATCGCGTATGCGTTGCAGGTACTGAAACAGCTGGAGCAGGACAATGAAAAGATAGTGGCATTGATAAAGCGTAGAATACCAGTTGACGAAAATAAACTGAAAATAATAGTAAACGAAGGCATTCTTGACATCGAGCTGCCTGATGAGCATTACATGCTTGAAGGACTGCAAATAATCAAACGTGCAATTGTGAATGATATCTTCATGTATGTTAATACGGTCAGCAAGATAAGGTTTATAGAGACCCATCAACCTCAAGCACAAACCTAGCCTAGTTTTGCCTGCCCAACGTAAGGTAATGACTTGTGAGGGTCTTTCATATCTTGTGTACTCTCATCACGAGTGAAACCTTACCTTAATTACAATATGACTTAATTTCAAGCCATTTATGTGGTATATGCTATCAGTTATTTTCCTTCTGTTCCAATAGAATATTTTTTACATTATTCATTTTCACACCTTCATAGCAAAACAGAGCGATGTTACTAGGTTCTTCGCCAAAGATTGATCTGACCACGCTATCCCATGGGTCATCCATGGAGTTAAATAACCCCTGTTGATTTTGCTAATTCTAACGCATTCCACTCCTTCAAACTTATTTTGTTAAGTATCGTATACCTCTCAGGTCTTAACGTGCAAGCTGCTACCAATGCTTTAACTATAGAATCAGTATCAATACCTATCTCTTTTGCAGTGGTAGGAGCACCTATGTATTTCAACTTGCTAGATATCTGCTCCCATTCAATATCATGAAGTTTGGCCATCATTATAGCACCAATACCACACTTCTCCCCATGCAATCCCTTGTTTGGAGCAATGAAATCAAGGGCGTGACTGAACAAATGCTCCGCACCAGAGCATGGCCTACTACTATCCGCAATGCATGCAGCAACCCCAGAACTGATCAGAGCTTCAACTACTGTTCTTACACTAGCAACGCCGCCAGTTCCAATTGATTTAGACTCCTCCATTATTATCTTTGCGCTCATGAAAGCAAGATTCGATGAATATTTGCCGAAATATTCACCTTTTTCATCCCTCGCAAGTTCCCAGTCTTTCACAGCGGTAACCTTTGCCATAAGATCGCCGCAGCCAGCTGCCAACAATCTTTTGGGTGCACCAGCAATTATGCTGGTATCTGCCAACACGCCTATAGGAGTTTTCGTTTTAATGGAATATGGTTTATCGTGGCCTTTGATCGAAGAAAATGGACTGGATATACCGTCATGCGACGCAGACGTAGGCACACTAACAAACGGCCTGTTCAAATTATAAGCAACTGTTTTTGCAACATCTACACTTTTGCCGCCGCCAAAACCTATTATCGCCTCGCTTCCATTCTTTACAATCTCTTTCTGAATCACATCAACAGCCTCCATATTGGGTGCCGTGGCAAGAAACCATGTGTCCTCCAGGCCAGACTTGCTAAGTGATTCGTGACACTGCTCACCCGCCCTTACCTTCACAACGGCACCACTTACTACTGCAACCTTTCTCATGCCAAGGTCTGTAACGAAATTACCGAGATCCTTGATAACACCGTGACCGATCAATATCTTTCTAGGCAACTCCATTAAATGGGTTGACAAATCACACGATCTATAGTTCGCTGTTATTTAATTCTGACATTGATCGAAACCTTATTTAAGTGGTAAAATCTTATTTGTCTTGTTTCTCAGGTGCTCTTTTGTCAGACTATGTAAACAAGAATACACTACATGGAACTACAACCATTGGCATAACATGTTCTGATGGTGTAGTGCTAGCTACAGATACTAGGGCTACTGCAGGATTCCTTTACATAGCGCACAGGCATGTGAAGAAGATCCAGAAAATAGATAATCATATTGCTATGACAATTGCTGGTAGTGTTGCCGATGCACA
>JAZFZF010000240.1:0-14066 GCA_036443875.1 Nitrososphaerales archaeon | reverse complement strand
AAGCATAACGAACCTATTGGGGTTCAGCATCGGTTTGCTTATATCCAAATTTGCATACAATGGATACAGAAGTGTTGGAAGCCCAACTCTCCTGAGATTAGGATTTGCTTTCGCAGCGATCAGTATGGGGTTCTTCCTTCTATGGATTCACTCGATAGCAGACATACTGGCATGGACAAAAGCGTCAGATCTGAACTCTTTACTAGTCGTGGGTTTGGGATCTCAAGCGATAGGGTATTTCTTCTTGGCATTCTCACATTCTATACAGTCACTAAGTTTCAAACACATGGCACCTGCATTTGCACTCGTATCACTTGCAATAGCGCCTCTTTTCGTTATCCCAGGTAATTCAATCGAACATATTATAAGGTCAATATCTTTTATCCTATTAGTATATGGAGCAACTCAAACCATTGTCTCATACATGTGGAGTAAACGAAAGGGTACCCTTATAATAGCTTCTGGCTTGGGTATGCTCGCTCTAGGAGAATTTATAGGCTGGTATAATTTCATCTACCAAGGGTCCATGTTCTACTACATCTCGGTAACAGTGAAAATTGTAGGCATATCTGCAATATTCTTTCCATTATACAGGTTTCCAATAGGGAGGGTAAAAGTTGGCAGAAGTATATAGATCGCATTTTCAGATAATTGCTGACATTCTAGACATTGCTAGAGATTACAATGATGGTGGAAGCGGTGTAAACATAACTCTTCTCATACGAAAGGCTAATGTTTCTTATGGAAGGATAACCAAGATCCTGGGGAGGCTTTTGGATGCCGGATTGCTGCAAGAAGTGTTGGAAGATAAAACATGTAGATATAAGATAAGCGAGAGGGGTGTAGAGTTCTTACAGGCCTATATGAAGTTCCATGAATTCGTGGAATCATTCGGATTAAGGGCATGAAAGCCCAAAATTCGAAAGTTCATTAGATAATGGTTTTAATATTCTTCATCCTGGTCTTCTTCAAAGTCTTCTTCAAAGTCTTCTTCAAGATCTTCCTCTAATTCCTCTTCTTCTTCAGGCATGCCTTAATCCAATTGAGCTATCTATTAATAAGTATTTTGTTCAGAATCCTTATGTTACGGCTTGACTGCAGTGATTCGAATATAGCAATCGCAGCTTCAAAAGTCAGAAGAGGAGGCATTGTTGTTTATCCCACTGATACAGTTTATGGCTTGGGATGCGATCCCTATAGCGATTCTGCTATAGAGTCCATACTGAAAATAAAGGGTAGAGATGCAGGCAAGCCCATGCCCTTGCTTTGCTCATCAATCACACATGCAAGTAGAATAGGCAAACTTGATGAACGTGCCAAAAAACTTGCAGAAAGATTCTGGCCAGGTGCCCTTACAATTGTCGTGGAATTGGCTGACAGACGAATTTGCCGTAAGGTAACGGGGAGTACGGATAACATAGGTGTGAGAGTTCCCCATCATAAATGTGCACTTGAACTGATCGATGCCTGTGGTGGAGTTCTAGTAGGCACAAGTGCGAACAGATCTGGTTCTGCCTCGGCAAGAAGTGCCAGTGAGGCTGAGGGGATTGAAGGTTTCGATATACTAATCGATGGTGGCAAAACACCTAACATTGAATCTACGGTTCTGAAGGTTAGTGGTTCGAAGATTACTATGGTAAGAGAAGGACGTGTTAAACGTAAAGACATAGAAAAAGTGTTAGCACATCATGTTTAATCTGATAGTGACTACTTTCAGACATATGGAAAGGGAAGCTGGATCAGAAATATACTCCTTGCTTATCGAAATGGGTGACACACAACCAGTAATCAATCTGACAAAGGTGTCTGGTTTGCTTACCGCAAAAACAACTTTGAAACCCCTTGAAGTAATACAGAGAGTCAGAAAGATGATACAGGATGAACCGTGGAGCGTGCGTTACATCCAGAGATTGATCCCAGTTGATGCAGTCGTTGATACAAATATTAATGACATAAAAGACGAGGTAGCGAGGCTCGCATCACGCATAGGAGAGGGTCAGACCTTTAGGATAACGGTTGAAAAGAGACATAGCAATATTGCATCTTCTGATATTATAAAAAATGTTGCGAATATAATAGATCGAAAAGTGAGTTTGGATGTGCAGGACTGGGTAGTATTAATTGAAATAGTAGATCAAGATACAGCAGTCTGTGTCATAAGACCTGATGCTATTTTTAGTGCTGTAAAGATAAAACGAGAATCATAGCACGCTCGCATGTTCTACTAGAATGCTTGCAAGTTTATTATTTTCATTCACTAGCGCATCTAGTTCGGTTTTGTTTATATGGTGACGTGTAGAGATAATTTTCAACCTTCTTTTCGATAACGTTAGAATGTTATCGTCAATATCGTAGTTTGCTACTACGTATTTTCTTATCATCTTCAAACAATTTGTTCTTCCTATGGCAATTATTAGCACATTATTCGCGCCTACTCTGAGACCAACGCAGGTCATTGCCTTGTCTATCTGGTCGGTACAGGCAAGCCTTAGCAGAATATCGATCTCGATCCTTTTCGACAGTAATATCCCACGTTTTTTTGCTTCTATGGATTGATGGAGAACGCCTATAATGTGCTGCATGCCAGCCACATTGTCCGCATTTACTGCCTGTACTGCCACATGTTTATTCACGGAGCGTAACCTGCTCAGGACTGCTCTAACATCACGTATATGTAAGTTGCTTATGCCAGTGAGCAAAACGTATTCTTCTGCAATTTGTATTATATTCAATTATCATTCAACCGTACCGCCATGAACTACTGGCACTATGCTTACAACATCGCCATCCTTGACCCGTGCGTCGAGACCGCCTAGTATAGATGACTCAGCGCCATTAACCACTATCAGCATATTGGTGGAGTTGAAATTATCGGAACTAGGTGACATTGAGCGTAGCATATTAAGTATTTCGTTTACCTTTATGCTCTGGCGTTCAATAGAAATTTTTTCCTTCCCAATGATTTTTCTTGCACCGCCTAGAAGTTTAACTGTGATCATAGTGCATGTTCACTCACTAACTTCTACACTTTCTTCTTCCTTCTCTTCCTGGCTGTCCATCTGACCTTTCAAGTAGATAGTTAAGTAACCAGCAACCTTATTTTTTAATCGCTTCGATCTGATTATCGTTATCTTGTTTAAAATCTCCTTATTCTTTTCAAAATCATCACTGAACATATCCCCATGCTTTTCCATCAACTGCATCGAGATGCTCTTGATCTTATTCATATCCTATTAGCTGTTTGATCATGCCTATTTTATCCTTTTTATAACACACGATTGAGATATTGTTGAGAGTTTTGCGCCAGAATGTTACAAGCATCATTATAATCTATGGCTAAAGTTTTTGCCAGTACAAATACTACGCTAGGAAGAAATGACGGTAGGGCAGCCTTGTCTTCGAAGCATCTACCATACCTGACCGGACCATCAGTCTCCACAAGAAGGAGTTCTTTGAGGGTGTCTCTTAGCAAACTTCTCTTATCCTCAGAATAAACGAGAACAGGACCATATGATAGGTAACAGCCCATATCTGTTGCCATCTTGACCTGTTTCTTGCTACCTGCGAACCAGTGTAGTAGATTGCCTTTAAGTTTGTATGACTTTAGTACATCTAAAACATCATCTACAGAGCCTCTAGAATGAATAGATGTTGGTTTACCAAATCGTTCTGCCAGTGCCAGCATATGTTCAAATACATCTTTCTGTCTCCTGTATCCGTCCGGGTTGCCAGATCCGTATTTTCTATCTAGTCCTATCTCACCAATACCAGCAATCTTGTCTGCATTCTTAGATACAAAGTCCACAAACTCTTCTGTATTTTCATTAGCAGAACATGGGTGTATGCCCACAAATGGTATCACTACGTCCCCATATGAAGATGCAAGTTCCATATTTTTCGTTGTTGTAATCATGTCCATTGAGACAGATACTGCTTTGATATTCAAAAATCGAAGCATATTTACTGCAGGTTGCAGCAGGCCCACAAACTCCTCATCCGTGAGATGGATATGAGCGTCGACAAGCATGGTCATATTTTAAAACCAATGAATTTTGCTTTTAAACTTTTTAACTATCATCGTCTTTTGGATCGTATTGTATGTCAGAATCTGAATTCGGCTTGGCAACTATGAACAGAATAATAAAGAAATCTGGTGCTGATAGGGTCGGAGATGATGCCGCAGACGAGTTGAGGAAAGTACTTGAAGAAATAGGTGTTTCTATATCAAAGCAGGCAGTTGAGCTCGCGTCGCACGCAGGCAGAAAAACCGTTAGAGCTCGAGACATAAAATTTGCAGCAAAATCGGCTTTAAGAATTTCTTGATTGTAAATTTAAATTGTTGCGAAGTAGAGTGTTGGGCATGGTGGGGTGGCAGAGAGGCTATGCGCTCGCCTGCAGAGCGGGTATATATGGGTTCAAATCCCATCCCCACCTTATAGAAATCACGATTCTGCTATAATTTTTATATTTAGAAACGGTACTTTCGGTATGGGGCTTACCAAACAGCTGTGTGAAACGCTTCAACAGTTGATAGACGATACGATACAACAGGCTAAGATGTTCCGTGTGTCTGCACAATCATTCCGACCTTTGATAAACGAAGATGTTGACTTTGCGCTAGGTATAGCAGTTGGGGAAATACATGGAGGATTTTATAATTACTTTACAGTAATGAATAGAAGACCTATGAACGATGAAGAACTTGTAGAAATGTATCATGTTATAAGGGGACGTGCTTCAGAGATACGCAATGCAATACTGGCCGTTCAATGAATAAGGAATCTGAGAATGAATTCATACACCGATACTATCTAAAAAGAGCTGCAAGCCACCCCAATGCTCCTGTTCTTGATTATTGAATATTACTCCTCTGTTTCAATTCTTTCACTTTAGAAAGAAGTTCGTCCCAGTTCCAGAATCCAACATTTTGACTGGCGAGTGCTACCTTCCATGTATCTTTTCTAAACTCCCAGGAATACAATCTTAATTCCTTCTTGTTATTAGCTTCAACGACAACAAGTGCTACCCAGCGTTTACTGCTCTTGTATATCGTGTGTCCATCCAAGACCTTCTGCTCAAACCCTTCGTAGCTCTTTACAGGGAACCGCTCGCTCTGGCTCATTTAATCATGCTTTATGAATAATGGTGTTATTATTGTATTTAGCCTACTGTCGTAGAGATATATCATAAACACAATTGATCGTACCATCCGTCAACAATAGCTGAAATTAGATATACAATTCTGCTAGGGCTCTATTACGACATCGTCCCTTCTTTGCATTATGAGGAATACGCTAACAAGTTTTTTAACGATTTAAATTTTAGCAACTTTGTATATCCAATAATTTCTTGGTAGTAACGTGATTATACAAGATATTCAATTAATATGCTAATTGATATAAAATATGTATTTGATTAGATATGGGTGTGCTATATTATATATTAGTGTCCCAAGGATATTTGGAAAAATTACAAAATCTTAAATACAAGTCAAACCAACCCTTTTGCGAAGGAAATGACGACGGCTTATTGTGTTAAATGCAGAAAGAAAGTTGAAATGAAAAGTCCAAAGGCTGTTAAACTAAAGAATGGTAGGCCAGCAACCTCTGGTATCTGCCCTACCTGTGGAACTAAAGTATTTAGGATAGGTAAAGCTTAGCCCATCTTCCCTCATTTTTATGGCAAAATATTATATGTCATAATCTCGAAATAAGCATGCGTTGGAAGAATCTACCTATGAAAACCTACTCAAGCGGTTACAGAGTAAGACCTTAGGTCAAGACAAGAAGGGTACATCAAGAATAGAACTGCCTCGTCCAGACATAATATGGGTAGGCAACAAAACCATTTTCAGGAATTTTGCGGATTTTCCCAAGTTTATGCGTAGGGACCCAGAAAAGGTTCTATTATACCTGGCTAAGGAATTTGGTTCTGCGGCCTACATTGCAGGTGAAAAGGGGATCTTTGTGGGTAAGAAGACGCCATCTACGTTTACAGGGTTGTTCGAGAGATACATGAAGGAGTTTGTTACATGTCCTGTATGCAACAGTCCCGATACCAAGATTGAACGTGTGAAGAGACTGAGCTTCCTTATATGTGAAGCATGTGGTGCCAAGTCATCTTTAAAGGGAATTTTTGCGTGAGTGATATGTTTACCATGCGCAAGATAAACTACCAAGGTTCTATTATGTTAAACATCTGCGACCAGGAACTGGTTGGTACGAAAGTGAATGAGGGACAACTTGAGGTTGAGATAACCCAGAACTATTTTGGGCAGCAGTTAGTAAGTGAAGATGAGGCTACTGAACTGCTAAGTACGTGTTCAGTGGCAAACTTGGTAGGTAAGAGGATAGTAGATAAAGCTTTGAGGATGAAACTTGCTTCCGGACTTGGCGTCAGAACTATTTCCGACATCCCCTTCCTGATGATATTTAAGTTTTAACATGGTTAGGCTCGGTAGAAACCATACTATAAAGACAGTCATTCTGTGCATATTGTAAGCAATTACCCTAAATGTTAATTCCCTGTTCTGCATCTTAACAAGTCTTGATGTTATATGCTTACCAAACATGTGTTTTATCACTGATAGTATAGTTTCATTCTTGTTCCTCTGGTAGTATAGATGTGTATAGAATCTTCTCTTCATCTACTTCCTGTATCTTCCATCTGTTCTCCATGCTGGAACATCTTCGTATCTGGCAGGTATGATACTAACAGCATCAAGTTCTTCCCTTACAAATTCATGATTTATTTCACTATCATACCCTTTATCTGCTACAACTATAGATAGTGGCATTGTGTTAGATGTTCTTTCCGTAAATAATTGGTCTGAAATCTATGGTATCGTGCTTCGGCACCCTTCTTATCTTCAATGAGCATACTACCTGCTCTTTCAATTCAGCACCTATCGATAGCTTTGTATTTCTCCCTTATTCCTGTTCTATCTGTATAGTATGATGATGCATTGCTCGATCTAAATCCAGAAGCATCTATTCCCACAAACAATTTCCTAATCTTGGTGAGAAGTATGAATGAAGAAATTATTCTGTACAGTATGTTGCCATCTATCCTTGCAGCAAACTTCTGAAGCGTTGTATAATGTGAGACTCTAACTGTAGATACATTCTAAGATAGAATGCTTCATGGAGCCATTCTACGAACCTTCTATAGCTCTTCTCTTTACTGTCTTAGCGCTAGAAGGATAAGGTGTTACCATACTGTATAGATGTGATTGCTCTTCCTGTGCATGTAGAGAGGCACTCTGGCCTTCATTAACACATTCAACATAGTTTTGACAAGTTTGACGTATCTAGACTCTTTCATGTATAGGTATGAAAGATATCTAACAGATTGATCTCACGGTGCAATTCTATATAGAATGGACTATAATCTATGGTTTCTACACAGCCCATGGTTATTGAAGTTATTGATTATACTTTTTTAAAATTCAGAAATACTAATATTTAGTTTATGCTCAAAATTACGAAATAGGCAACCGAAAACTCATAATCGCCGAAGCATTGAAAGAACTAGTGCTGTCTGCAGGAGGAGAAGTACTGGGCGGGGTCATGAAATTGCTGGACAGTGCTGATACTCTGGTCAAGTGTGTAGATGGAAATACTAGGCTAGGAAGGATAAGATATGGGTCAGCGATAATGATATAACCCCTATTGCGAAAGAAATTAAGTGACAAAAAGGGAATATATTGTTTGGAGATAAACTGTTGTGCAGTTTGGCAGCTTCGAGGAGAAATATTACATACCCGAAGATTTTTAATGAATTTGATCGTTTCATGAAATATTAAATAACCAGCTTACGTGAAGAGGGATGATGAATGTTTACTTTAATTTTGTAGTTTGGTAGAAGGTGAACTTGTTGTGAGCGATGAAGACATATCCGAGAAGATGAGTAAAAAGATTGCACTCAACCTATTCAAAGTGGAGAAGGAGCAGAGGATATTAAGAAGCGATCAGTCCGACCGCGCTGTCTTTGAAGAAGTTTTTGATAAATCTACTTTGATGGTCCTTTACGATATAATGAACGCAGGCGTTTTCGATCACCTTAATGGAGTGGTTGCCAGTGGCAAGGAATCTAGAGTATACTGGGGTGTCACTGCCAAAAATACGAGTGTTGCTGTGAAGATTTACCTTGTTGTGAATGCTGAATTCAAGCATAGATTGCAGTACATTACAGGTGATCCCCGGTTCAGCAGTGTCAGAAAAGGTATGAGAAATATAGTTAAAGTGTGGGCTAGGAAGGAATTAAAGAATCTTAGGACAGCTTATGATGCAAGGATTCCCGTGCCAAAGCCCATATATCTGAAGGGGAACGTGCTTGTGATGGAGTTCATTGGAGAAGATGGCGTACCAGCACCTACGCTGAATGTGTGCGAGGTCACACACAAGGACTACCTAGAGATTCTAAAGGTCGTGTCGAGGCTCTACAAGGCAGAACTGGTTCATGCGGATCTTTCTGAGTACAACGTGTTCCTTCATAGAGATAAACTGATGTTGTTCGACTTTGGTTCAGCTGTTAATATAAAACATCGTAATACAGAGCAGTTCCTTATTCGCGACATATACAACATAAACAGGTTCTTTAACAAAAGAGGAATTGAGGTGTATGAAATAGAGAAAGTAATGAAGGTGGTGAAAGGATGAGTTTCATGCATACTGCGAAGGTTCCAAAGGATCGTGTGGGCGCGCTTATTGGTAAGCAAGGCAAGGTGAAGGATAAGATCGAGAAATCTTGTGGTGTAAGGCTCGAGATAGATAGCGAGTTTGGTAACGTTACCATTAGAAACGCTGCCAGGCCACAAGAAATGTTGGCTTTTAAAGCTGTAGAAGTTGTTACTGCTATTGCAAAGGGATTTTCACCACAGAGGGCAATCAGGTTGCTCGATGGAGAAATGACGTTGTATGTTCAGGACCTTAAGGGGTTTACTGGTAAATCAAGCAATGCGTTGGAAAGAGTAAAAGGGAGGATAATTGGAGTAGATGGGAAAGCAAGAACAATAATGGAACAATTAAGTGGTGCATACATATCCGTATATGGTCATTCAGTTGCGATGATCGGTACTTCTGAAGAAATTAGACTTGCAAATGAAGCTGTTACTATGCTTGCGAAGGGCTGCATGCATAAATCAGTGTACAACATGTTAGAGCGAGCAAGGAGTCATACCAAGTTGCAACGTGTAAAACTATGGGAGGACAATGTGTATGAGTCAGGCAACGTTTAGCGAGATATCACCAAGTGAATTTTTTTACAGAAATAGGGATCTTGCTGGGTTCGGTAATCCCTCCAGAGCTCTATATATGGCCGTAAGGGAGCTTGTAGAGAATTCGTTAGACGCATGTGATCACAGCAAAATATTACCGCATATAACGATCTCAGTCAAACCTGTGGAGAAGGATACTGCAGACCCGCAGCAGTATATTGTGACCGTAACCGACAATGGACCGGGTATAACACCGGATTATGTTCCTATGGCGTTTGGTAAGGTATTATATGGCACCAAATTTACGCTCAAGCAAGCAAGGGGAATGTTTGGCCTTGGTGCTACAATGGCTATTCTGTATGGACAGATTACCACGAACAAGCCTGTAACGATAAAGACAACAAAAAATGGCAAGATGTACGAATACACACTGCAGCTTGATATTCAACGCAATAGACCCATGATACTTAACAAAACAAAAATGAATGCGAATGGCTTTAGGGGTTTATCGATAAACATAACTCTAGAGGGAGATTTTGGTAAAGCACAAAACAAGATACGTGACTATGTAGAACGAACAGCGCTTATTACGCCATATGCAAACATATCGTTGAAGGATCATATTCGCGATAATACCAAGTTTAAAAGAATCACAAAAATAATTCCTCCGGTTCCGCTAGAGATCAAACCGCATCCAACCGGTGTTGATGTGGAAACGTTACGCAGGTTAATAAGCAGTGAATACAATACGCCGCCTTCGTTTGGTGAGGATATGAAAGAACGTGTGAAGAAGGACCTTGGTGCGGAAAGAATAAACCAGAGTGCAGAGACAGTTGCAGTTCTTGCAAAGACACGCTGGGCAAAATTATCTAAAAGTGTGAGGACTGCAGCATCACTTATCGTCTTGCTAGACATAAACTTGGATGACCTTGAAAAGATTCGCGTCGATAACGTTGACATCCCAAATTCAAAGATATCATACATAACCTTACTTGATGAGAACTATCATACGATCAAACTTAAAAAAATTTCTCCATTCTTCAAACACTTGTCATCATTGGTTGAAGGAGATAAAGTTGCAGATTTTATGATCAAGAACTTCCAAAGAGTAGGACCCGGTACAGCGAGGAAGTTTCTAGATTTTGCGAAGATTGATAGCAGAAGGAAGGTCGGTACTCTCTTGAATGATGAGATTGTTACACTTGCAGATGCAATGCAACGATACCCAGGATTTCTTGCTCCCGATGCGAGCTGTCTTTCACCTCTAGGTGACAAATTGCTAGAAGGGGGTATAAGGAAGACCTTCAATCCAGAATTTGTTGCAACTGTAGTGAGGCCTCCTTCTGCATATTCGGGATTTCCCTTCATAGTAGAGATGGGGATGGGCTATGGCGGTGATATCAAAACAAAGTCGATTAACCTTTACAGGTTTGCCAACAGAATACCCTTGCTTTACGATGAAGGTAGTGATGTTGCCATGAAGGTTACAGAAGAGGTTGACTGGCCGAGATATAGAGTTGGTCAGGACTCACCTTTGATAATAGTGACACATATTTGCTCCACAAAGGTGCCGTACAAGACAGTAGGAAAGGAGTACATAGCAGACAGAGCTGAAATAGAATACGAACTTAGGAACGGTATGAGGTTCTTAGCAAGGAAGCTAGCAGCATTCCTTTCGAAGAAGGGACATCTGGCAATGCAGAAGAAGCGTGCTGGTGTATATTCAAAATACATACCCATGATGGCACAATTTTCTACAGAACTAGCTAAAGCTAAAATGCAACCCCATTATAAGACGTTGTTGAAATTGGGTGAAGAGGTTGAACAAGAAAGTATCGAAGGCGAAGAAAGATAAGGTTAGGGAACTCCTGCAAGGGTTGGGAGTGAAGGTCTACAAGGATCTGGATAATGATGTATTTCCTGAGGTATCAATTCCGAGCAGATCTGTAAGCAATATTGTATATGATAAAAAGCTAGGACAGTACATTCTAGGAAAGAATGCTGTGAATAGATCTGCGAAGAATGTGCGTCATTTGCGACCCTTTACACAGCTGGTCTGGATAGCCTTCTTCGTTAACAAATTACTCAACCAAGGAAAAACATCAACCTTAAGGGACATCTACTATTCGGCACAGGCATTCAATATGGACTTTGAGGACCAGCCAGAATCTGATCATACAATTACTGATCTAGAGGCATTTATTGCCATGGCTAGAGAAGACTTTAACGTTTATCCTGAAGAAAGGAGTAGTGTGTTTGGAGATCTGACTATTGAATACACCGTTCCTGGGTATGAAGGAAAGCAATTGAATTTATCCGATCATCCTGACGGTTACCTAATAGGCTCGAGTTTGAGCACTGCAGAATTTGTCAAAACGACAGCAGATATAGTGATTGCAGTCGAGAAGGGTGGTATATTTACAAGATTTATCGAAGAAAAAGTACATAAGAAATTCAAGGCGATTGTAGTTGATACTGCTGGTCAACCTCCACGATCTACTCGCTACCTACTGAAGAGATTACATGATGAATTGGATCTTGATATTTTCATTCTTACTGATGGGGATGTATATGGTGAGCATATAGCAATGGTTATAAAATCTGGTTCTGCAAATGCTGCACATTTAAGGGAACTTACAGTGTCTGATGCCAAGTGGATAGGAGTGTGGGCAAGCGATATTCAAAAGTATAAACTACCAACAGACCCAATGACTGAAGCCGATATTAAGAGATGTCAGGAATTGAAGCGTGATCCTCGGTATCAATCGGATGTCTGGCAGAGGGAACTTGATATCTTTTTGAAGATGAAGAGAAAGAGCGAATTAGAGGCATTTTCTAAATACGGTCTTACGAAGATTACTGATGATTATTTACCAGAAAAGTTAGAGATCGCAAAGAGTATGGATTAGATTTTTCTTATCTTTAATGTAAGAACGCCGTTTCTATATCTAAATTCAGCTACACCCATGTCTTCAGTCACATCTAGTTGCACATCCCTTGCAAAGCTCTGTCCACCACGTATGTACAGTATCCCATTGATCAACCTAGTGGTTACCTGATCTTCCGGACCAGGTACTTCTGCCACGAACACAAGTTCCTGATCTCCTTTGATCAAGTCGTAGACCCATGTCTTCTCTTCCACTTCTTTTGGCATAATTCCAGGTTCTTCTGTTCTGGCCATTTTCTTCAGCTCTCTTACCCAGTAGATCATTAAAAGAGAAGCTGCTACTAAAATTATGAAGCCTGCATAAGTGTGTTCTGTACGCATAACCATAATGTACATCACACCCAAAAAAAGCAGAACTAATAATGGAATTATAAATTCAAGCGATTTGTCATAAGCATAACGCTTCTTGTATCTGGTCAATTTAATCAACTTGCTGTTCATTTTTTGAACTGTCATCCTTATAAACCCTTACGCAGTTTCATTAGTTGCAGAAATTGTTTTAACAGTATCAGGATTGCTTTGAAGTATTATTTCAGTTTCCCATTTGCCGAACTAGGTTAATAGCACTAAACCTCCAAAGTTTAATTTTTATCAACTCTAGCTATGTTTATATCAACTGTGGAGACAGTTATGGTGATCAATGAGTTATTCCTCAAAGGATTCGGGTGTCTCCAAAAAGAAGATCTATGGGGCAAGTACTATCCTTGCGCTGATTATAAGCTTGCCTGCAATAATTGCTTTCATTATAGTAAATAGAATAACGACCAGTTTTTTTATCTCCTTAACAATAAGCGCTATCGTGTACTTCATCTTTGTTGGATTCTCAATAAAGATATCAAAGAAGTTTTCAAAAATGTAATTTATTATTTACAGTTTTACACCTGTCCATCTCTTGAAAACCTCATGCTCAATACCGAGCTGATCTAAGATCTTTCCAACTATATGGTTAAGCAGCTCGTCGATGCTCTTGGGCTTGTGATAGAATCCCGGCATTGCTGGAAGAATTATAGTTCCCATCCTTGCAAGCCTGAGCATATTCGAAAGGTGAATCGCAATAAGCGGGGTCTCTCGAGGTACTAAAACCAATTTTCTTGATTCTTTCAACATCACAGATGCTGAACGTGAGATCAAGGTGTCCTCGTAACCATGGGCTATGCTTGCTAGTGTTTTCATACTGCATGGAATAACAACCATACCATCTAGCTTGTAAGACCCACTTGATGGTTTTGCTGCTAGATCATCGTTACTGTAGACATACTTTGCTAATGCTTTAACATAAGGTGGTTTCCTATCCGTCTCTATCTTTATGCATTCTTCTGCCCATTTACTAATTATCAGATGTGTTTCAATTTTTAATGTCTTCAGAACCTCCAGCAATCGTATGCCATAAGCTACCCCAGAACTCCCACTTATGCCTACGAGCAGTTTCATAATATGAAGATAGGCACATTGCTATTTAATTCAATCTGGCTTATGATTCCCGATAATCTGCTTATAAGTCATAGAAAGAGTGATGTTTAATTATTTAACAAAAGTAGTTAATACCATGCCCAACCTGAGTGATATAGAAGATACCATGATATCTGAACTAAAGATTTCCAGAGAGGAAGCAAAGATCTATTTGCTGCTGCTGAACAAAGGTAAGATGCGCATAGGTAAAATTGGCTATAAGACAAGCTTGGATGCACTTTTATTGGAAAAGACTATAACAGGTTTGATCGACAAAGGTGCTTGTATTGAAATAGGTGGTGAATATGAAGCATTGAACCCACGATTTGCTATCACCAATATGTATAAGATGATGTGTTATGCCAACAATAAAGAATTGAAGAGAAACAAAATTGTAGATCTAATGGCTACCATACTGGAAAAATCCTATGAAGATGCTAGGACTAAATAGAG
>JAZFZF010000239.1:0-3884 GCA_036443875.1 Nitrososphaerales archaeon | reverse complement strand
GATAGGCTGATGGCATGAATATTTTAACAAGTATATAATATATAGAGATTTAATCTGTCTGCCAAAAAAAACTACTGAGTTTTCACATAAAGCAACTCTAGATCAGCTAGTGGAGGAATTCTATAAGATTAAGGCCGGTATACGAGCGTGTGGCATGTACGGCGGTAATAAAACTAAAATTCTTGCCGAAAGAAAGCACGAGCTAATGCGGCTGATTAAGCAAGCATTGGATAAAGTTACCAAAATGAAGGCGGATAAGATCAGGAAGAAGCTATGGGATGAATTAGGTGTGGTCATCTAAAGGTACGAATAAAAATAGTATATGAAAAGATCTCATATTGGAGGGACCGGCTGCTCTAGCTTGTGATTCTAGCCTTTCACCATTAGCTACAATTGAAATGGATGAGAAAATGAGTATCAGAACCACTGTATGAAACTATTCTTGTCGACTCTGAAGGTAGGGCTTTGTTTTTAAAAAGTTTATCAGATACTTGTATCTTACTTAACCAACTTCACAGGATCGATATCAAAAGTCTTTTCGAATCTTGTCTTGTAGTATAATTTGTACAAGCCATCATTGTCTACAAAAATATCCCATGAACCAGGTGACAACATGGAATCATCGCTAGCTGGAATTAGGAAAAAGCCTGGTATATAGTTTTATGTTATATTGTTTGAAAATTTAATGACCATGAGAGGACTTCGCATTTTCGTTCCTGCAAGGTAGGGAACTCTTTTTATCAAGGCTCTATTGATAAAACAATGGCAATTTGGAATGGAAAAACAAAAACATATTCTTTTTACAGTTATAGAATTTACTCTCATAAAGCAGGAGTAACAAGTTATTTGAAAAATACAACGATTAAATTCTGAGTTGATAAAATGGATATACTAGCGTTAATACAAGGAAATATTCTTACTCCCATTGTATTATTTTTCTTTTTGGGAATAGTAGCTGCACGAATAAAGTCTGACCTTAAAATTCCAGATGCAATATCAGAGTTTTTGCCAATATATCTTCTTGCTGCAATTGGTCTTCATGGTGGAATAGAGATGAGAATAACTGGTTTTGGTAACATGTTAATTCCAATGTTGGTTGCAATTGGCTTATCACTACTTATGACACTTTATCACTATCAGATCCTGAGGAGACTTGGGAAATTCAATATATTTGATTCGTATGCATTAGCATCCACATACGGTGCTGTGGGAGCCGTAACATTTTCTGTAGGTTTATCTTTCTTAAGAACTCAAGGTGTTCAATCAGAGGGGTATATTGCTGCAATATTGGCAGTGTTAGAACCTGTAAGTTTCATCTTAGCGATATTTTTGACAAACATGACAGTAGCAAAACAGATACGGGTAAAAAAACAAAAATTTGCCGAGAGTGTTGGGGTAATTGAGAAGGCGATTGACACAGATGAGGAACTTGGTAAGATTGAACTTGAATCAACCAAAACAAAACTATCTCAAGTAATACATCAATCACTCACAGGGAAGGCCATAGTCATATTACTTGGAAGTATTGTAATTGGGTATGTTATAGGTAAAGAAGGATTTGAGTCCATAAAGATCGTGTTTGATGATTTATTTACTGGCGCCATCGTTATCTTTCTAATCGAAATGGGATTGATTGCAGGCCGGAGATTAGATGACATTAAGAAAGTAGGTCTGTTTTTGGTAGGTTTTTCAATAATAATTCCAACCATAAATGGAATTATGGGTGTTTTTGTATCCACATTGCTCGGAGTAAGTGTGGGAGGGGCAGTAATGTATGGTTTGTTACTTGCAAGTGCATCATTCATAGCAGCTCCTGCCGTCTTAAGATATGCAATACCACAGGCAAGGTCTAGTCTGTACATTACCTCCGCGTTAGGAATTACATTTCCTTACAACATCGTAGTGTTGTTACCAATAATGTTCATTATATCAACTATAATTCATGGTTTTTAAGGATCGATAGATTTATTTTATTACTTGAAGGAGGGTTTCTAATGAAACTCTATAATGTAAAATTACTTACAATAACATGTGAGGCACTTGTACAAAAAAAAGTAATTGAAATTCTCAATAAACATCAAGTTTCTGGATATACTACATATGAGGTAGAGGGGTATGACCCGAGTGGCATTAGGGGACAGGGTTTCATGCGTGAAAAGAATGTAAAGAGTGAGGTAGTGTTAAAGGAAGATAAATTACAGGATATAGTAGAAGAGATTTCAAAGAACCTCTCTTCACATTATGCTATAATTTTCCATGTTAGTGATGTTGGGGTGTTACGCCCAGAAAGGTTTAATTAAAAACAAAATTCGCTAATTGTACTTGTCGTGATTGTTGTAATATTTTGTCTTAAGGCAATCTGAGATTATTTTGCAATCCATTTTCTTATCAATAATAACATCATCATTATTGGAACTCTCTACTCATAATTCAAACAACATATCCGCCAAACTCTTCTTCTTAGGTTTTGATCATGTTTAATCTAATTTATGATGACCTGCTTTGTCAGAGAAGGTATACAGTCTGCCTATTACTGCTATATGGTTACTTGGACTAGGATTGCTTGGAGCAGGAATGTTTGAAGGGATCTAATACCCTGAATTCATGATAATCATTTCTGTTATTAGCTTTACTGCCAGCGCAGCAGTTGCACCATTATCGTATGGCGGTGATAATTCTACAATATCAAAACACCTTATTCCTTTGTCTTCCATAACATAAACAAGATCCATTAATTGCTGTGACGTTATACCTAGAGTTTCTGGTGTGCCAACACCAGGGGCAAATGCTGGATCTACAACATCGAGGTCTATACTAACATAAATGTTATCAAAACTCGATATAGTATCTTTGAAAATTTTCATGCCATTACCATTCAGTAGTTCCTTACCAGAAATAGATTTTAAATTCATCCTATCCCTGAATTCTACTTCTTCCATACCAAATCCTCTTGCACCTACATGTACCATGTTCCCTGTCCCTTTCTTCTCTATTATCCGCCGCAAAAATGTAGCATGACTAAGCTTTGTATCTGTAAATTCATCTCTGAGATCGTAATGAGCATCGAACACTACTAACGAAGTATCCTCAGGCATGCCCATAAATGTTCCAAAAGTGAGAAGATGTTCTCCACCAAGAATTACAGTTTGTTTGTTCTTTGCAATGACTTCGTTAGTAACTTTACCTACCATATCAAGCATATTGCAAGGATTAACAGTAAACTTCAAGTTTCCAAGATCTTCTATGGTTAAACTTTCCAATTGAACATTGTATCGTGTAGAGTTTATCTCGACATTGACAAATGCCTCTCTCAATGCATTAGGCCCAAATCTGGTTCCTGGTTTGTATGAACATGTAGCATCAAATGGTATTCCAAACATGTATACATCTGGTTCTTTGTTTCTGCCTTGCTGTGAAGCTGTAGGTGGTGTTAGATACAAATCAACATAGCTCATTTATCTTCACTCAATTGGGTATTGACTCGTTAGCAAGAGCAAGGTAATGATCAGATGTGTTTAGGCGATATTTCATCGCATCTTGCATCTCCATCAAGACTGATTCGGAAGATCCTGATTCACTCGCTATTGCATACATATACGATAGCTGCAAGTATGACAGATATTCTGTGATACGATAACGAGTGTATTTGGATGAACCTTCCCATTCTTGTGGAACGTGTTTGGATAAGGTATCTGCGATATTGATAAGCTCCTCCATTTGAGCTAGTGTAGCTTTACTGTAGTCTTCGGCTGTTAATTCACGATCTTTCCATCTCATCCATAATTCATTACGGGTATTAGAAATTTTTTGCATTTTACTGTTTTCTTCATCCATTATTTGTCTGTAGTTAATTGCTTCAAACTTTGCTGTTTCATGAACCAACC
>JAZFZF010000238.1:0-5259 GCA_036443875.1 Nitrososphaerales archaeon | reverse complement strand
CTTATTTGTTCCAAAACATGGATATTCTTTATGTTAACAAAATCAGACACTTCTTTTACAGAATCGGGAAATATTTAAAGTGCACGACAAGCAGATTTAGCACTTTGAATCGCAACACTTTGTATCGAATACAATAGAATGATATAGAAACTGAAAAAAGTTGTGAATACAACTTTTCAGGCATGGATCATTGGAATCAATTTTTCACAGTCCTAACTCTAACATAAACATCGCCCGTAATTATCCTCTTTATGTTACCGTTAGGTAATTTCACCAACAAAGCTCCATCATAATCGATATCAACTGCCTTGCCCTCAAAACACATTTCATTTTGCAAAACCGTGACGTTGCTGCCCAATGTAGCCGAAAGATCTTTCCATGACTGGATTATCATATCAGAGCCTTCCTTCTCCAGTTCTAGATAGACCAGCTCCAGAGCGGTCAATATCTTTCTAAGCAAAACTATCCTGTCAACTTTTTTGTCTATTTTCTGTAACGAAGTAGCACCATAAAAACCAGCCGTCCTTTTTACATTGGATTCGATCAGCCTGTCACTTACGTTTGCATTAACACCTATACCAATCACAACATAATTTACACGATCTGCCTCGCAACTCATCTCAGCAAGTATTCCAGCCACCTTCTTTCCGTTTAGGATGACATCATTGGGCCATTTCAGCTTTGCATCAACCTTGCATACATCCCTGATAGCATTACACACTGCCAGGGCTGCGGCTAATGGCAGTATAGTGCTTTCACCTGTAGGTATCTTCGGTCGAAGTATTACCGATACCCATATACCCCCCTTCGGCGCAAACCATTTTCTCCCTATTCTCGCTCTTCCCCTCTTCTGCCTCTCTCCTATCACAACAATACCTTCTGGAGAGTTTCCTTCAGCCATTTTAATGGCAAGATCCTGTGTTGAATCAACAATGTTGAAATGATGAATTTCTTTACCTATATGTTGAGTCTTTAGACCATCCTTGACCTCCCAAGGGAGAAGGTAATCACTTACCTTCACAAGTTTGTAACCCTGTCCCTGCTTAGAAGCTATGTTGTATCCGTATTTTCTCAGAGTAGAAATATGCTTCCATATTGCTGCCCTAGATACGTTGGTCTTCCTGCTTATTGACTCCCCAGAAGTATACCTTCCTTTTGCCTTCTTAAGCATCTTCAAAATTTCCAAGTTTTTAGTATCTGCTAGCGATTTCTGCATGTTTCTCATCTCGAATACCACCCTATATTATTACTTGATCACTTTTTAATATCATTAATATCAATAACTTCTATGGAAAAAGATGCATATTCTGATTCTGAGATCAAAGAGATATTGTCTATGAAGAATGTAGCAGTAGTGGGATTCTCGAAGAATCCAGATAAGGATGCACATCGGATACCAAAATACCTGATTAACGGCGGATACAACGTAATACCGGTAAATCCAACAGTAGATGAAGTCTTAGGGAAAAAAAGTTACAAGAACTTGCGTGAGATTCCAGGAAGTGTTGATATCGTCAATGTCTTCAGACCGTCTGAAGATGTACCTCCAATAGTGAAAGATGCTATTGCAAAGGGTGTGAAGGTAGTATGGATGCAGTTGGGAATAAGTAACAAGAAAGCTGCGGAGGAAGCATTGGAGAAAGGAATTAAGGTCATATATAACCGATGTATGATGGTGGAACACCGACGACTGATCGGAGAATGAAGTTAATAATATAGGTTGCTAGATAATTACGTATGTCGATGGAGAAGGTACTTGCCGAGGTGAAGAAATTAGCAGAGGGTCTTCAGAAACAGGGTATCACTGTAAAAGTGAGTAGCGACAACGAAGCTGGTGTGATAAGAATATGTGGTGAATCGTCAGATATGCTCAAACGTGCCATTTTCGGCCTTCAGGAGGCTTCAGAACTTGCATACACGACGGCGGAACATCATCCCTATTGGGGCATAATTTACCATGCCTTAGAAATTTCAAAGATCACACTGGAAAAGTGGGATGGAGAGCTAGATGATAACGAATTGAGTGAATTATTGTGGAGAATCGAAGAGATTAAGGCTGTGTTGGATAGATTACATCAATAACACAATTTAAATAAACGAATTCTAACAATCTTTTCATGCCTATAAAGATAGGTCTTATTGGGAAGACCAATACTGGGAAAACTACTTTCTTCAATTCAGCGTCAATGTCATTTGCAGAAGTTTCCAATTATCCGTTTACAACAAAGCAGCCTAACGTAGGAACTAGTCATGCTATATCGTTATGCGTTCACAAGGAGTTCAAGGTTCAGGACAACCCTAAAAACTCTTCATGTATTGATGGTTGGAGGTTCATATCTGTTGAATTGATCGATCTACCAGGCTTGATAAAGGGAGCATGGGAAGGTAAGGGTTTGGGAAACCAGTTTTTATCAATAGCAGCACAGTCTGACGCTTTGTTACATGTTGTAGATGCGTCTGGAAGTGTCGATGCTGCGGGAAGAGTTACGGAAGTCGGCTATGGCGATGCAGTTGCTGATATTGCTGATATTGAAGAGGAGCTTGTGATGTGGTACCTCAAACTTCTTGAAGGTAACAGGGATAAAATATCACGGGCAATAAAGTCTGGCATTACGATGAGTGGTGCAATAGCTGACATCTTTGCTGGCATTGGAGTAAAGGAATCTGATGTACAGAAGGCTGTAATAGACGCAAATTTGCAGGATAAGAGTTTCGATGAGTACAACATTGATGATACCAAAGACTTTGTATGGTCATTACGTGATATATCCAAACCCACGCTAATAGTCGCAAACAAAGTTGACATTCCAGCTGCGATGGAGAACTTTAGACGTTTGAGAGAAGTGTACAAGGATATGATGGTTGTGCCTGCAAGTGCTGAAGCTGAACTCACGTTGATGAGGGCAGAAAATAAAGGACTGATAAAATATGTGCCAGGTGATGAAAGGTTTGACATAGTAAAACAGGATGAGCTTAATGAGAAGCAAAAATGGGCGCTTAACTTCATACAAAAAAGTGTATTGGGTGAGTATATGCGAACTGGAGTGCAGCACGCGATCAACGTAGCTGTTTTCAAGTTGTTAAGGATGAATACAGTTTATCCTGTAGCAGATGGATCGAAGTTAACTGATAAGCAGGGCAATGTACTTCCAGATGTTTATCTCTTGCCCTCAGGGTCAACTATAGAGGATCTGGCCAAACAAATCCACAGCGACCTAGCTAAAAACTTGTTATATGCAATAGACATCCGTGATGGGCTACGCTTGCCTCCAGATTATAACATAAAGGACAGAGACGTGGTTTCCATAGTTTCTGCAACCAGAAAGAAAGGCTAGCCTTCCTTACATCCTAGAGATGAGACTAACAATCTTACAATGTTAGGATAAATTCATTGAGAGGTTTACTGGGATCTTTATCTGTGAAATAACTTCTTTCCAATATTGAATAATTCCATTAATATATTCGCCTATTCCTTGCGGTGCTGGACTTGCCGGTAGCACCGCGAAACTTGCCAGTATAGGTAATGCTACTATTGCAGCGACTATTATCCATTTTAGGAATCCCATCAACATACCCTCTTTCATTTGCATAAAATGTTCTCAGCTATCAGGTATAGAGCTCTTAGTTTAAGCTCCTTTACTTTTTTTGAACACTTCTCGAATATCATCCAATTCTAATTTCATGTTAGTTTCTTCCAGACGGTTCTTCTCTTATGATCCATGAGTTCAACACCAATGGTTTTCAACTGTTCCCTTATTCTATCTGCTTCTGTAAACTTTTTCTGTGCTCGCAATTCATTCCTCTTCTCAACCATAAATTCGATCTCCTTCCTCTCTTCATCATCAACCTTGCCGATTTTCAAACCTAATACAAACATGATAGCATCAAATGTTGGTTCAAGTGCGGCGGCTACGTTCATGTTTAACTTATCATCTGCAGCATACCTGTTTATTGTTCTAACAAATGATGTGAATGCGGTTAACGCAATAGGAGTGTTAAGGTCATCATCCATCGCATTCGTAAATTCCTTGAAGGTATCACTGGCAAGCTTTGTTGCCTCATCAACAAATACGGTTCCGTCATCTTTATCATCTGCAAACTCCAGTTCATATACACATGTTTCTATATCACACCATCTTGCCAGTGCATCTGCAAGAAGTTGATCATCATAGTCAAGAGTTTTTCTGTAATGACCCGAAAGGCAATATATCCTGATCCCGTTTGCGCTCCATTTTTTCAATGCTGAGTGTATCGATGTTATATTCTTCAAGGATTTGGCCATCTTCTCTCCTCGTATGGTAACCATGCTAACATGCATCCATTGTTTTGCGAATTTGCTTCCAGTGTGACATTCTGATTGTGCAATTTCGTTTTCGTGATGTGGAAAGATGAGATCTTCGCCACCGCCATGTATTTCAAAACAATTGCCAAGATACTTGATACTCATCGCGGAACATTCTATATGCCATCCTGGCCTTCCCTTGCCCCACGGACTATCCCATAGCGGTCCATAGTCGTAAAACTTCCATAATGCAAAATCCGAGGGATCTTTTTTGCTGGGATCAACCTCTACTCTTGCACCTGCTTTGAGCTCATCAATAGGTTTTTTCGACAGTTTACCATATTCTTTATCCGAAGAAACATGAAAATAAACACCGTTATCGGCAACATATGCAAAATCCTTCTCCATCAATCCCCCGATAAGTTCCTGCATCTCCTCAACATGGTCGGTAGCTTTAGGATACTCGTCTGCCCTCATTACATTTAAGGGGTCAAAGTCCTCGAAGTACTGTTTGATGAATTTTTCAGATAGTTCTTTTGGTTCAATGCCAAGCTCCTTGGAAGTATTGATTATCTTATCATCAACATCTGTAAAATTCTGTACGAATTTGACTTGATAGCCTTTATGAATAAGATAACGCCTGAGGACATCAAACACTATTACAGTTCTTGCGTGTCCTAAATGGCTGTAATCGTAAACAGTTACACCGCATAGGTAAATTCTTATCTGGTTATCCTTGGCCTGAACTTCTTCCATATTACCTGTAAGGGTGTTGTAAATTTTCATCAGTAATCTCTTCTAAAGAATTCATCTATGAGATCTACCATTCTTACTGAGGATTTAGTATCTTCTTTAGTTAACTTTTGCTTCAAAAAGACGTCTTGTTTAGCTGCTAAACCATTTACATTAAGCTTGTCTGCGGTTCTCTCACACGTTATACATGGGTTACAACCAACTTGGATACTCTTGCTCATCAA
>JAZFZF010000237.1:0-6922 GCA_036443875.1 Nitrososphaerales archaeon | reverse complement strand
ATTGAAGAGCTAATACTCATTTATGCTCAATTGATGCTTCGATTAGACTTTCAAATTAATTTTGTAGTTCCTTTGCTATGGATTCCATATCTGCACTGGTGAGACCTACACCTCTGACAGCATCTCTCCGGCATACTATCTCACCGTTGTCAAATGCTATCATTGTTGGTACAGATTCTATCTTGAACAAGTCCCACAACGGATTCTCATCTTCATTCACCTTAGCGCCAACCATCTTGTAGGAGAATTTTCCTTCATACTTTTCAAAAGCTACTTTGAACTTTGTGCAGTAAGGACACCAATCAGCATAAAATAACACAAGATATTTGTCCTCACTCTCCACTACTTTGGGTATGAAATCTTCGTAATCTTCTATGGTTTCCATGATAGTCCTCTCTCTATATGTATATTTAGTACTTTCGAAACAACGAACAATATGAATTGAATCATTTACTTGGTAGGTGAATTGATTTGAATTATATCATTGCACTCTATATCGTAGCAATGCAGCAACCTTGCCCAAATTCTCCAGCATTTTACCATCTTCTGTTTTTGAAGAGATGATCTCGATCTTGGCGTCAGTTTTAAGTGCAAGTTCTTCAAAGTAGTCTACCGCATCCTGTTCAACCATATCAAAATCGAGTGATGAACAACCTCCGCACTTCGTGCTAAGCATATCCTGTTTTGTCGGTATCAGTTTCTCTCTTTCAACGACCTTCTCATTCTTTGTCTTACACCTCTTGCAAACCACTTTGAGTTTAACTTTTCGCATATTATCCGCAATGAGGACCATTTCTACAGCACCAGTCTGGAGGGCATTGATAACATCGTCAAATCCGTAAGTAACAAGGCCCTTCTCCGAATGTACCTCTGCAAGCAATCTCTGAACCAACTTTTTCTCTTCAATTAACCTATATTCCTGCAGAACATTTTGCGCTTTTTCAACAGCCTCTCTAATACCCTCACTGCCAGCATATGAAGAATCGAACACAGCGAGAACTTTATTTTGTAGTCTATAATCAAGATAATCGTTCTTAAGAAATTCGTCTTTCGTTGGTCCTGGACCACTAACTATCAAACCTTCAACCTTATAATCATCTAGAAATATTGATTTCGTATGTTCGGCAATCCTGTGGAAGTAATCATTCAGTTGCATCTCTCTCAGTCTTTCGTATCTTCTTTGTGACTGACCACCCGCGCTGTGTTTCCCTGCAACGCCAGAAGTTAAATGTTCAATTATCTCCAGTCTGTCCCCCAGCAGGATACCAATACCAGATTCAGTGGTATCAACGGAAAGTATCCCAACAATCTTTTCCTCTCTCAACATATCTTTCAGAATGTCAGTATGGAAATGGTCATCACATCTGTACAGGAATGTTTGTAATGGTTTTGGAGGAACAACTTCATGCAGTGTTATAACTTCGCTACCAACACCATTAGTTGGCAAAGCACCACAAAATATTACAAGACCGTTTTCTGGTGTATCGTTGTAGAGTTTGAGTCGCTGCGTCGTTCTCGTTAATGCATCTAAAACATGATTTCGAGTAGTATCTGATTTTATGTTCGAGGCCGTACCGTACTCTTCCCTTAAAGTTGATACTACCTCATGTATCGGCTTCCGGGGTGGAACGTAGAGCGACACAAGTTCTGTGCCCCTTCCACTTTTGTTTGAAAGCTCTTCAAGAATTCGCTTTAATTTGTAAAGCTTTACGGAATCGTACTTTCCCATCTTATGAGCAAGATACCAAGCGTGTATAATATTAAGGTTATATGCATCTTAGTTGTTTTTCATTGTATCAAATTGTTACCAAGACTTGAATATATTAAACAAGCAAGATTGAGGCTTGGGATAACACAACGAAAGTTAGCGTCCCTCACAGGTATAAGCACTTCAATGATCAACCAGATAGAATCAGGTAGGTGCAAACCAAGTTATGATACTGCACGAAAGATCTTTGAAGTCTTGACTTCGATAGAAGATCAGCCTTCAATGCATGTAGGCGATATCTGCAGCAAGAACCTCATCTATTTATCTAAAAGTGATTCCTTGCATAACGCCATAGAATTGATGCATAAGCACTCAGTAAGTCAGATCCCCGTGTTCGATGCGTCGAAACCCATTGGTCTGATAAGTGAGGATGGTCTGGTAAAGTATATTGTAGCGAAAGAGAAACACGAGCTCAAACATATGAAGGTTGTAGATATGATGGAACCACCACCGCCTATAGTAGATATAATGACACCGGCAAGGGCATTAGTTCCATTGGTACGATTTTCTAAATGTGTATTGGTAAGTAAAAGGGGAAATATGATCGGTATAGTTACAGTATCTGATACGTTGAAAATGGTTGAATAACAATATTATTATTATTATATATCAAGCTCCTTGACTTTTCTTGCAACATTATACACTCTAGTCTTTCCGATATTGGTTTCTTTTCCCCTCTCCTCGTGTATATGCCCACAGAACTGAAAGAGAGGTTGCATCTGTTTTACAAACTCCCCTATTTGTACAGAACAAATATGCAAGCCTGAGCCGATCTCGTCGAGAAAGCCCACTGATGGACAGTGACTCATAAATACAAACCTCTCTCTACCCGAAAACTTTGCCAATATTTCCTTAAATTCTTCCTCTTTTACTTCGTACGGAGTGTTGAAGGGGCTGATATTGCCACCCCCGCAACCAAAGAAGGTGAGACCTTCGATCTCAATGTCCTTGCCATGTAGGTTTATCCAACCCATCTCTTTACAAACTATTTCCATCTCATCAGACGTCTCAAAATTGCCTGGAATGGCAAGCACATCAGTATCCAATTTCCCTATTTGCTTGGCAACATTCATAGTCATACCCTGTGCAGGTGTTATATCACCACAACATAGAATTAGATCACAGTGGTTGGATCTTTCTTTTATCTTCCTTATAATCGATTGATCACCATGAACGTCGCAGAATGCTAATACTCGCATCTTCATTCTTCTTTTTCTTCTTCTGCTGCTTCGCAAAGTTCCATAAGGACGCCGTGGAGCGATTTTGGATGCATAAAAATTATCCTTCTACCATAACTACCTGGACGTATGCTACCCAAGATCTTTAGACCATTCTTTGAAGCATTCTCCACATCTTTCTCTATATCATCTGCACAGATGGATATATGATGAATTCCTTCCCCCTTTTCAGTAAGAAACTTCTTGATAGGGCTCTTATCGTTCAACGGTTGTATGACTTCTATTGTAGTGTCTTGTAGTTTCAGCATCATCATCTTTACACCCTCATCCTCAACAGTCACGGGCTTCTTTTCATCGATCTTCAAAACTTTTTCAAATTGCTTGACAGCTTCCTCTACGTTATTTACAGCAATTGCCACGTGATCTATCCGCACCCTGTCATCACCTAGAAACTGATCTTGGGTTGATATATACCAAAGACTTCTCTAAAGGTGTTGCTTATCTCACCCAATGTGGCATAGCCCTTTACTGCATCTATTATGAACGGCATAAGATTTTCGTCACTAGAAGCTGCCTTTTCCAGTCTGGATAAAACGTGTTCGACCTTTCCCTTATCCCTCATTTCCTTCAATTCTTGCAATCTCTGTACTTGTCTTCTTTCGATCTCAGGATTCAGTAAATGAATCCTAGGCTCAGCAGAACTGTCTATGAACTTGTTAACACCAACAATGATCCTCTTCCTCTCGTCGACTTCTTTCTTTATTGTATATGCGTTCTTCCTGATCTCATCTTGGAAGAATCCCTTTTCTATGGCAACTAGAGAACCACCCATGCGCTCTACACGCTTCAAATACTTGTAAACTCCTTCTTCTATCTTGTCAGTTAGATACTCGATGAAATAAGAACCGCCAAGAGGATCTACTGTTTTGGTTGCACCGGATTCATAGGCGTGAATTTGTTGTGTTCGTAGCGCTATCTTAACAGATTCTTCGGTAGGCAAGGCAAGTGCTTCGTCCTTGGAATTAGTGTGTAATGATTGACACCCGCCGAGTACGCCGGCAAGAGCCTGCAATGCAACTCTAATTATGTTATTGTCAGGTTGTTGTGCCGTAAGCGATTCTCCACTCGTTTGAACGTGAAAACGCAGGTGTGTTGACTTTTTATTTCTAGCATGGTATTTTTCTTTCATTATTTTAGCCCAGATCTTCCTTGCAGCTCTAAACTTGGCTATCTCCTCAAGAAATTCTATAGTACAGCAGAAGAAGAAGGACAATCGTGGTGCAAAATCATCCACCTTCAAGCCACGTTCTATACACGCATCAACATATGCAATGGCATTTGAAAAGGTAAATGCTAATTCCTGGATGGCATTACACCCAGCTTCTCGCATGTGATAACCTGATATGCTGATTGGATACCACTGTGGTACGTTCTTTGAGGAGTATTCAATGGAATCAACGAATAACCGCATCGAAGGTGTTGGCGGATAGATGTAAGTATTCCTCGCAATGTATTCCTTCAGTATATCGTTCTGCAGTGTTCCACGCAATACCTTGGGTGAAACACCTTGTGATTCTGCAACTCCTATATACAATGACAGTAACGTAGTCGCTGTAGCGTTTATTGTCATAGATGTACTTGCCTTATCCAATGGTATGCCATCGAAACACGTCATCATATCCTTCAACGAACTTATTGCAACACCAGTTCGTCCCACCTCTCCCTCCGAATGGGGATCGTCCGAATCATAGCCAATCTGTGTTGGGAGATCAAATGCTAAACTCAATCCCGTCTGTCCATGTTCAAGCAAGAACTTGAATCTCTTGTTCGTCTCCTCTGCACTTCCAAAACCGGTGTATTGACGCATCGTCCATAATCTTTCTCTATACATCCTTGGATAGACACCTCTAGTGTATGGATACCTCCCCGGCTCCTCATTCCTAGTCTTATTCCTTCTGATATCGTTTCTCTTGTAGAGTCGTTTTACAGGTATATTGGAATCGGTTTTGTAATGGTCTTCCACACTATCACCTCAACATACTTTTAGTAAGTTCTTCAGCCGCTTCGTATGGATCCATCTTCTTTTCTATTAAGTGATCAACGCATTCCTGATACCTTTTACTTTTACCCAATTTTTCATAGACCTTCTGCCCCACCATGTTTAAAACCGTATCCATTAATTCGGTCTCAAGTCTTCCGCGTTCCATTTCCTTATAACTACTACTTCTTAACTTGATTAATTCTTCCAGAGCCTTCACCAGTTCTTTCACACCTCTACCGGTCTGTGCCACTGTCTTGAATACCTTCGGATTCCGAGAAGTACTACCGATCAAATCACGTACATCGTTGAACAATTTGTTCGCCCCTGTTAAATCCGCTTTGTTGATGACGTACACATCACCAACTTCCGTCAAACCAGCCTTTATCGTCTGTATACTATCTCCCGTTTGCGGATTGAATACAACAACTGTTATATCAACAATTTTAGAAATTTCAGTATCAAGCTGTCCAGCACCTACACTTTCTAACATTATTATATCGAATGACGCAGCATCCAGTACGCGAATAGCATTTCTCACTGCTTTAGACATCCCTCCTATCGCGCCCCGGGATCCCATGCTCCGTATAAAGGTACCATCATCGAGGACATGTTTCTTCATTCTAACTCTATCGCCAAGTATTGCACCTCCAGATATGGAACTGGTCGGGTCGATGGCAAGGACAGCAACCTTATACCCAATGGTTCTGTATGCTGGTATGAGTTTATCTATCAGGGTACTTTTTCCTGCACCTGTTGGTCCGGTAATCCCGATAGTATAAGCATCACCTGTTCGTTGGAAGATCTTCTTCACCAAAGCTCTGGAATCCGCTTGGTCGTCCTCTATGACCGAAATTGCCTTTGCAACTGCAGATCGCTCACCCTTCAACAACTGTTCTACTAACTTCGCTTCCATATTCTTGCATTGGGCTTTCCCATTAAAAAGATTAAGTCCTTTTTTGTGATTTTGATGACCGTTCTCTCCATGGTTTGAATACTCAATTCAATAAATCAGGAAATACAACCTCAAGATTTTAAAACCGGATTGCTATTTTACAATTCCATGCAACAACAACAGCGAAAACCTTTACGTGTGTTGGTGGCAAAGTTGGGTTTGGATGGTCACGACCGGGGTGCGTTGGTACTCTGTAGAGCGTTTAGAGATGCTGGCATGGAAGTTATTTATTCTGGATTGTTCTGCACACCGGAAGAGGTCGCAAAGATGGCAATTGACGAAGATGTCCATGCTGTTGCGATGAGCCTGTTGAATGGTGCGCATACTATACTTTTCCCTAAGGTTGCAAGAATCCTAAGGGAAAAGGGTGTAAGTGATATTCTGTTGGTGGGCGGGGGAATCATACCAGAAAAGGATAAACCTGTACTCGAAAAGGAAGGCATCACTGGCAACTTCGGTCCCGGAACTACTCTACAAGAAATAATAGATCACATAATGAAGAACGCTAAAAGAGAAAATAATTAATAATTTAACTGGATTTTGAACGGGTTTATCATATGTGTTTGTTACATGAAATAGCAACTAGCGATAAGCAGTTTTAAAAGTTGACTTTACAATATTGTTTTTCTGAATATATTGCTTAGCAAATTGTTCTGATGTTCTATATACCTCATGGTCTGGTATTTTCCAGTTAGCTATATGCATGAATTCATGTAATATTGTAATCATCACATCTTTTAACCATGCTTCATTAATACAGTGGCACTCTTTATATTTCGGGTCAGGATTCTCTTCATTATCAAAACTGATTTCGTCAACAAGATTGTCATCATCGTCAAGGGATGTCCAATTAAAATTCATAAAACTTGTTGGAAAATAAACCACGTAATTCTTCTTGTTTACCGGTTTAATAATGAGAATATGGGCATGCTCCGTTTTAAGCGATATCGTAGGATCTTCTCACTGCCATTTAATTTTCTTCC
>JAZFZF010000236.1:0-3905 GCA_036443875.1 Nitrososphaerales archaeon | reverse complement strand
TTAAAAAGCTCACTAGATGAATACCTCGCTGTAGTACCATTCGTACGTTTGTAAACTATTAGACTTGATGCAAAACATTTCTCAAGATTTTTTAGCTTCTATTCCTTGGAATAGTTCAGGATGAATCTTCCTCTTATTTGCGATATTACTATAAATTAGAAACTACAAAAGCTATGCTGCCAACATGAAAGAGTACCCAAGCAAACTACCTACAGTATAACCACACCAGGCCAGGATCGATGATCGAAGCTTTATGCGGTTCAAATCGAGTGGGCTGTGCAGAGTACCTAAATGCTCAAACTCTTTACCACATCTAATGCACACCCAACTCTCCTTAACGCTGAGCTTTTTGTCATTCAAACGCTTCTCTATCTGCACATAATCCTGAAAGTCAACGGTTGTAGAACCACAGTAAACACATCGGATCTCTTCCTTTCTTCTAGTTTCGTACATCTGCAGAGTTACAGTCAAATCAGAACATCTAAGACTTTCTTGTACTAAAGTTTCATGCATGATAGACAAAGATTTCAAATCTGTAAGTATTGATATCTAGAAAAGGACCAGCAAGACATCAAATGATCGTCTACTACATATCCTGATTGTGCTTCGAAGTCCTTCCCAACTTTGAAGACCTCAACTATCTGAAATACTATAGCTTATCTTATTCTGAAAATATAAGCCATATTTAGAATGGAAGGAGTTGCTCCATGATACCAACTTTATACATTATAGATATTCCTAACCCTATGCTTACTGCTGCAGCAACAATACGAATGTATTTGTTTATCCTACCAAATTTCTTTGCTGTGAAAACGAACGGCAATCCTATAGCAGTACTTATCAAGAGCATTCCAATTATAGAACCCATTCCAAAGAGTGTTATATACACGAGTCCGGTCACTACAGAGTCTACAGTAGAAAGTATGACAAGCATCAACACACCACTACCTGCAAGGCCATGGATCATTCCTACTATGATTGACTTGTGACTATGCATATGTTCTCCGTCATGGCTATGTGGGTGCACATGTATTTTGTTTCTATGTGCATGTGGGTGAATGTGCCTTGTAACAATTCTCAATGTATCTATGAATCCTTTCTTTCTTTCACTTTTAATTACAGAAAGTCCCAAAACTATAAGCATAATTCCAACACCGAACTCGAATGACAGAGCTAATTTCTCTGGTATGCTGATTGCCACCAGCAATACTGCTAGTCCCATGATGAACAAAGTTAATGTGTGACCAAGTCCCCACAATGCACCAAGCAATGAAGCCTTGTTGAGTTTCTTGCTTTTACTAACTATCGTAGCAATAGCTGCAACGTGATCGGTCTCAGTGGCATGTTGCAGTCCAGTAACAAATCCAATAGTAAGAAGCAAAGCCGGAGTGATACTAGAAAGGTTACCTCCAAATATGCCGAATGACTCGATCATGTAACATCACTCGATGTAATTTTCGATAATATTAATAATTTGAATGCGCAACCTGTGTTTATATTTTAAATCAGTAGAGGCTTTCTACAAGTTCCTAGATATGTCAGCTACCTGTAAAATAGCTTATACAATATTCTTACTGGGATATAGTCTGTATGGCATGGCCTCATTTGCCCTGATACTGGGTTTTGTGCATGAAGAAGAATTTGCTCTTCTAGCTCTTGCAGTAGGAGGAATCAATCCAATATTTTTGACGCTATCTTATGCATTATCTGTTCTGGTCAGCTTGATTGGCGTTACACTGCTTGCCGTAGTTGCCTACGAAAAGATTCAGGGTGGGATGGAACGGAACGCGAAATATCTGCCCAAGATTTCAGGAATAATTCTTGTATTGATGTGACCTCTCTTTCTGCTTGGGTTGATGTGATAGTGCTGTCATCCTTTACCAATCTGTGCACCAAGTCGAAGATCCTAGGGGGAGCCGGAACACATCTTCGTCAGATAGTAGTCTGAGTTGAGACCCTACACGTAGGAGAAAGCATACGCGAAGGAGGTTGCGCGAGCCGCTGGCAGAGGCTGGTGATAAGGCTTTGTGGAAGAAAGGTTTGATATCTTCGGCGTCGACTGATTACACGCCCTCCTGGTTACTAGAAGAATCAGTTAGAGTTTTAACCTGTATTATCCCGCTGCAAGATGTAATGAGAGAGTTGGATGATACGGATAAAGCGATTCTAAACCTACTACAGTGGGACTTTCCTCTCACGCACAGACCTTTTGTAGAAATTGGCAACCGATTGAAGATGAGCGAAGAGGAGGCAATGAAGAGGACAAAGGCGATCAAGGAGGCAGGTGTCATAAGACAGATCAGTGCTATATTCGATACCAGAAGATTGGGATACAAGAGCGCTTTGGTCGCAATGAGCATAAAACCGGAAAAGCTTGAAGAGGTGGCAGTTGTAATAAACGAACACTCAGGCGTAAGTCATAACTACGAGCGTGATCATGAATACAACCTCTGGTTCACCATCGCCGTTCCTCCTGGTGGAAACATACGGCGTGATCTGGCAGAGTTTGCTAGGCTTGATGGAGTTATAAGGTACAGACTTTTACCCACATTGAAACTTTACAAGATAGGCGTTAAGCTGGATATGCTCAACGACGATCCAGAGAGTCCTAAACCAACTGACAGGCCAAAGCAGGTTGATAATATTCCTTTCAGGGCTACCGAACGTGACAAGGATTTCATCAGGGAGTTGCAGAAGGATGTGGAATTAATTGCAGAACCATTCGATGAACCTGCAAAACATTTAGGAGTTACAGTGGATCATTTGTTTGAAAAGGCCAAAGAGTATGAAAGAATTGGAGTTATGAGAAGGTTTGCAGCAATATTGCGACACAGAGATGCTGGCTTTCTTGCCAATGGTATGATAGTCTGGAAGGTTCCTGAAGGAAGAATCGATGAAATCGGTATGAAATTAGCAGAGTTTCCCCAGGTAAGCCATTGCTATAAGAGACCGGTTTATCAGGATTGGCCATACAACCTCTTCAGCATGGTCCACGCAAGAACGAAGCAAGCATGCGAACAGTTCGGCAAGGAGATGGCCAAGCATATAGGGATTACTGAATATAGAATACTATTCAGTTCGAAGGAGTTCAAGAAGCAACGTGTAAAGTACTTCGAAGAATCCTACCAACAGATGAACATACAGAACTAACTTGACACATGAACGTGAAAGTTATTGTTGTACATCTCCTTCATCAGCTCAAACTCACTTTCGTTAAGATATTTGTCATCTGAAATACTGGCAAACATCTCAAGTTCTTCCACACTGGTAGCCGTCGGTAATACTACCGAAACAGCCTTTTCGGAAAGTATGAACTTGATAGCCAACTCGATAATATTCCATCCTCTTGATTCTGCAAATGGTTTCAGGCTTTCTACCTTCTTCATAGCTTCGGCAATCCATTCCTGTTTCCTATGACTTCTGTGATCGTCCTTCCCTAAGACTGTATTAGTATTGACTTTACCTGTTAAAACACCTGAAGCATCAGGAACCCTTACCATTACGCCAACATCCATCTCTCTTGCAACAGGGAAGAAGTCCCTACCAGGATTCTGCTCAAGAATATTATAAACTGTCTGCAACGCAGTAACATTTCTCTTCTGCATTGCAAGTACGCCCTCCTCCTTCCAGCCAATGGCAGGTCCCAATGCAGCTCCGTAATGCCGGATCTTCCCTTCCTCCATCAATTGATTGAGGGTTCTGAACACAATAGCGTTCTGTATATGCTCCATCTTCGGGTTGTGCATGCTGTAAAGATCGATGTAATCTGTTTGTAGCCTACTTAAACTCTGTTCCAATGCGTATCTTGTAAATTCTGGTGTGAACTCTTGGGGTAATTCGTTATGACCTACCTGTTCAACACCACTGTAAATATTGTAACCAAACTTAGTCGATAAGACCACTTC
>JAZFZF010000235.1:0-5018 GCA_036443875.1 Nitrososphaerales archaeon | reverse complement strand
ATGAGTAGAAATGAGGCAAAGAAGATTGCACAAAAGCATGGAATCCTTGCATATACACTAGGAAATGGTCAAGGTATTGTAGGCGCGTTATCGGCTATTGGTACTGTACTGAAGGATCACACATTCGAGATAGTTGCATATAGGAAATATGTAAACTGCGGTAGGCCTAGAGAGATTTCAGAAGAGAGTGTAATTGCAATGACCGAACAGACCTATCCAAATACATACAACAATTATGATTACAAGCACAAACGTATCCTGATTACACCGAGAGGACCAGACCCGATCTTTTGTGGTATTAGGGGAGAAGATCCTGATATATTATTACAAGCATTTCTTATGCTCCATATACCAGAAGAGCTTGAAGGTTACATGACATTCAAAACCAATCATGGTACAAACATGCATCTAGCACACGAATTTGATCTATATAACTTGAAAACATACATGGCTGGTTATGTAAAAGGTACAGTTGAAGAGGAACCTTATGCAATCAAAGGAGGGCATGCTTTCTTTATACTAAAGAACAGGCAAGGTTCTGCTATTTGTGCTGTTTATGAGCCTACGGGACAAAGTCAATTGGCACAGGAATTGAGTGTTGGCGATTTAATAGAGATTGGTGGAGGAGTTAGAAAAGCCACAATGAAGCATCCCAAGATGATTAACGTAGAATATATTAGAGTTTTACAACTTGTTAAAACACTTAGTTACTTGAATCCATTATGCAAAAAATGTGGCAAGAGGCTCAAGTCTGATGGCAAGGACAAGGGATACAAATGTGAAAGATGTGGTGCGAAAGAACTTAATGCGCAAAAAAACAGCATAGAAATACCTAGGAAAATCAAAGAAGGTTTATACATTCCGTTTCCGAAGGCTCACAGACATCTGACAAAACCGTGGCATAGATACGGTATGGAAAAGAGTAACTGTGAGCAGGTGTTAAATCCACATTATTATTGCCGTTTTGCATTAGACGATTGGACTCGTACGAATACGGTAGCGAAATTTGCTAAGCTATAATTTTATTCTTGCCATAATTTATCATAGTAGATAAAGATTAAAGTTATATTGGAACCTTAGGAGCAAGGAGGATATTTTGTTCACATTCTATCGCTAAAAGGACGTTATCCTTAGGGAGAGACAAGAAAATGCCCTACAACACAAAAAGAAGTAATGGCACTATATTTCGAAACATAGAAAAGGTTGAGATTCTTAGGGAAAGACAAAGTAATCAGAGGTTATTGAGGCTACTAAATTACCAGCTGGTCTTGTAAACAAACCATTAGAATTCAGTAAATAGTAGCGGGGGGTGGACTTTCCCGAGAGTTTTACTCTCGTCTTGAACTTGCGGTCGAATCTGTATAACAAATTCGATCACCGCTCTGAGGGTCTCTCATCGAGTTGATTATGAGCCCTCCGGGATTAGGCCCCATTTGGGTTGACCTGGCTTCCCCACCCTTGTAGGGCAGTTCGCCTCGCTACGTAGTCCCCGCTACAAGTTTAGTTGAGCACCCAGGATAGCTATTAAATCTTTGCCCAAATTCTATTAATTTTATCTCTAGGAATTTCATTTGTTATCAAACTAACCCCAACAAAAACTTCATGATAAATTTTTACTAATGAAGATCTATTATTTTTCTTCTTCATCTTCGTCAACGCACCACTCTAGGACTAATTGGATGAGATGATCATTATGATATCATCTACAAACATGTTGCCTTCTGCATTGAAGACAAGATCAATTTCACTTACTACGCATAACAGCCTGTCTATTACTGGCAAAGCTCTAGACCTGGTGATGGGTAACTGATTAAGCTTGTTTTCAATCATTAAACTGACTGCTTTTTCAACAGGAGGAATAGTAATGATGATATCTTTTTTCATAACTCCAGTAATTTGCGTGATAGTAATGCAAATTCCATAAAATTAAAAACTCCCATATTTATTACCATCTATGAAGGCGTTGGTATTTGTTGCTATTGTGATAGCTAAAGGATATCGCTTGTTTTGCTTACAACCACACGAGTTTCCCTTACCTTCACCAACGGAGGTAAGAGATAATGGAACTTCTGGACAAGGGTGTTAGATTGAAGAAACAGAACAACAAACGCAGGATTCTGGTGGATAAGATGCCTGACGTAGCATTACATGATAGCGAAAGAATAAGAGGTGTAGTTGAATGTCCTGATGGATACCTATATGTTGTCATGAATGATGGAGATAGATGAGGATTGTCAGCATCTGATGATAAGATTTTAAGGACAATCAAAGGAAGGTGAGACATTGAAGAGTTCCATTCCGAAGTTTTATCAGATGAATCTAAAGCATCGACTACAACTAGTAAAAAAATTTGCAAAGCTTACAAATAATGATCTTAAGATATTGAAGAGGTCTGGAGGCTTATCCTTCAACATTGCAAACAATATGGTTGAGAACGCTATTGGTGTAATGGCATTTCCTTTGGGTATAGCAACGAATTTTCTGATCAATGGAAAGGATTACTTGATTCCAATGGTAATTGAGGAACCATCTGTAATAGCGGCTGCAAGCAATGCTGCTAAGATTGCACGTGTAAAAGGTGGTTACACTGCCAGTGCAAATCAATCACTCATGATAGGGCAGGTACAAGTGTTAGGGCTGAAGGAACCTATGATAGCTGGCGAGAAAGTACTGGAAATTAAAAATAAGATTATTGAAATATCAAATGGGAAGAGCAAAACACTTTCGAAGAAAGGTGCTGGTGTCAAAGACGTTACCTTCCGTGTGATAGGCAGCGCACAAGGAAAGATGCTCATAGTTGAATTAATAATTGACGTAGGAGAGGCTATGGGTGCAAACATAGTTAATACTATGTGTGAAGCTGTGGCACCGATTATTGAAGATGTAACAGGAGGAAGAGCATTGTTGAAAATATTGTCTAACTATACAACAAAACGCCTGGCACGAGCAAGGGCGGTGTTTAGCAAGGAAGAAATCGGCAATAAAGTTGTAGAAGATATCTTGCTGGCACATACTTTTGCTATGTTTGATCAATATAGATGCACAACACATAACAAGGGAGTAATGAACGGTGTTATTGCAGTAGCAAACGCAACAGGACAGGATAGCAGAGCTATTGAAGCTGGAACACATTCTTATGCTGCAAGAAACGGTAGATATTCACCCATAACATCATGGACCAAGGACACTAATGGAGATCTTCTTGGGAGCATAGAAATACCATTACCTGTTGGAATAGTTGGTGGTGTTGTTTCAGTACATCCATTGGCCAAAACATCTTTGAAAATCCTGCGCGTCAAAACAGCTCAGGAGCTTGCTTGCGTCATTGCATCTGTTGGTCTCGCACAGAATTTTGCAGCCCTTCGAGCACTAGTATCTGAAGGCATACAGAAAGGCCATATGAGCTTGCATGCCAGAAACATTGCTATGATGGCAGGTGTAGAAGGAAAATTGATCGATGTAGTTGCTAAAAAGATGGTAAAGGAAGGTAATGTGACAACACGGAGAGCTAAGGAAGTTCTGAAGATCCTAACGAAGCACCGATAGATAGAGTCGATCAACTGCTCTCAAAATAGTATCGTAGCTGAAACAAATATTAGGAAGATCACCAAATACATATAACCGAAACTGTTTTCATGCTTTGCTAGATATGGTAAATATTAGATTTGCTATCCCAAAGGGTAGTATAGAAGAACTTACCTTCAAGTTTCTAGAACAAGCATGGTTCAGTGTGCATGGTAAGGGCAGAACTTACAGAGTAACAGTAAACGATCCAGAGGTTTTGCTGAAGTTGCTGAGACCTCAGGAAATACCAACATTTGTGCAGGAAGGACTATATGACATTGGAATAACTGGCAAGGATTGGATAGAAGAGACAAACGCTGATGTGAAAATACTTCTAGACCTTGGATATGGCAAAATAAAGATCATAACAGCTATTCCAAAAACTCACAACTTTAGTTCCTTATCGGATATGATAAGGGAGTATGTATCTAATGATAAGACTTTGCGTATATCTACAGAATATCTTAACATTTCTGCGAGTTACATAAAGCATAATCCGGAATACATAAAGAACTTTGGTGACAAAGATCCGGTAATAATAACGCCCTGGTGGAGGAAGGGCAGTAACGACAAAGTTCAAATCATACTTTCCTTTGGTGCTACGGAAGCTAAGCCACCTGAAGATACCGATGCTATAATAGACGTGACTGAAACAGGTACGACCTTGGAGCAGAATAATCTTAGAATTATAGAGACTGTTATGGAATCTACATCAGTTCTTGTCGCTAACAGGAATTCATTACAGGATGCCAAGAAGAAGGAAAAGATCTACGACATACTCGCATTGCTCAAAGGGGTAGCTGAAGGAAGGAAGAAACTACACATATTCGTTAATGTAAGAAAGGAGAATTTGGATCCACTGCTGAAGTCTTTACCTTCACTTAAAAGACCAACTGTAAGTCAGTTGAGCGAAGAAGGATGGTTTGGTATTAATACAATAGTAAGCAAGGACGAGTTTGTAAGAATAGTTCCAATATTACGTAAATTGGCACAAGGGCTTGTGGTACATGAACCCAAAGGTATCCTACCCCTAGAGGAAATAAGCTTCCAAGAGGAACAAGAATAACAACAGGAAGGGCTACGATTTATGAAGCTTGATATCAAAACTATAGCCATCGACGATCCCCTCAAGATTGCATCAGATATACGTACAAAAACAGCTATAAGCGATGAAGAGGTAAGCAAAGTTAAAGCAATAATGGATAGCGTAGTACAAAATGGCGATAAAGCAATACTAGATTATACCTTGAATTTTGATGGTGTAAAGTTAGATTCTATTTTAGTAGGCAATAAAGAGATTGATGATGCCTACAAACTCGCCAGCAGGGATCAGATCAGAGCACTAAAGCAAATAAAGAGAAGGCTTGAAGTTGCTGAAAGAGAAGTAATTAATAAACTCAAAAATATAGTAGTTAGAATCGATGGAACAAGGATAAACAAACTACTGAAACCTA
>JAZFZF010000234.1:0-2274 GCA_036443875.1 Nitrososphaerales archaeon | reverse complement strand
GCGGTAATCTTTGCTTTGATGGCTCAGGCGACATTTCTGTATGTTTCGAATAAACGTTTGAAAATAAATTTTTAACAGCAATGAAAGGAGATTTTCAAATTATTATTCTTCCTGTTGGACTTGATAGTTCATGTCGTTTCGATTTCAACATTGTATTCTGCTATGATCCTCTGAAGTGTGTTATCTGCATGTAATATCATTGTATTCATTCCAATGCAAGTGCATAAGCCATCTGTCCAAGTAATGCCCTATAAGATAAGTCTATAAGAACAAGTCATAATCCTAACTCATCTACATCTCTCGTAATTTTCTGAAGGATGGTAATTCCTAATTCGCATGAAAGTACAAATCAGGAATATGTCTACTTGAGAAATTCCGTTTCCTTGACATCGTCCTTTAGTCTTTCTTCTGCGAATGTCTTGAGCCTGGTTACGTCACGCTTGAAGAAGAGGTCTATAAACCAATCTACCATCACCCTCAGTTTCTTCTCTACCGTCGGAAGGTTCGCCAAGTAGTATGAACGCCAGAGTACCCAGGCTGTAAATCCCTGTGTCTTATGTCCAAGCAAGATACCAACACCATTCCGCTTTCCCACCAGAGCCATCACTCCTTTTGTCTTGTAATCGAATACTGCCTTTCCCCCTCCATTGATTACAGAAACAATATTCTTTGCAGCTGCCTTGCCCTGTCTTATTGCATGCTGCGCCGTAGGAGGATAGGGTTTCCCTGTATTTGGATCCATTACAGATGCGCAGTCACCAACTGCGAAGACACCAGGATACCCCTCGACCTCTAGATAGTTATTGACTATTATTCTACCAGCCTTATCATGGTCACATGGAAGGTTTGCAAACAAGCTGTCAGACTTGACACCACCTGACCAGATAAGCGAATGACATGGAATTACAGTTTTATTATTTAATTTCACGCTGCTGGCAGTAGCCCCTTCTACACGTATGTTCAAGATCACCTCAACTCCACTCTCCCTCAATTTTTGCAATGCAAACTCAGCTAGATCCTCACTCACCTCTGGCAGAATTCTTTGACCAGAGTTAACCAGTATTATTCTTACATCTTTGCTCTCAATATTGTGGTAAAAGTTTTCGATCGATTCTCTTACAAAATCATTCAGTTCTCCTATAGTCTCAACACCAGAGAAACCTCCTCCAACCACAACGAAGGTCATCAGGCTCCTCGTCAGCTCCACGTTCTCATGTTCAAAATCTGACTGCTCTAGCATGTTTATGACATGATTTCGTAAAACAATAGCATCTCCCAAAGTCTTTATAGTGAAAGCATTTCTTTCTATGTCACGCATGCCAAAGAAGTTTGTTTCACTTCCTAGTGCTAGAATAAGGTAGTCGTATTTCAGCGTGTGACTGTGTAGCTCAACTTGTTGGGTTTCTCTTCCAATTGCATGTGTTATGATAACCTGTTTATTCTTCAGATCTATGGATTCCACTCTGCCCTCATAAAACCTTGCCCTCTTGCAGAATACTCTTACAGGCGTTACTATATGCCTCGTTTCTATCATTCCAGCCGATACCTCAGGAAGCATTGGAGTGAAGAGAAAGAAGTTATCCTTGCTCGCCAAGGTGAGATCTACACCTACATCATCTTGAAAGGCCATTTGAAGTTGGCGTAATGCCTCAACACCTGCAAAACCACCGCCCAAGATTAGTATACGCTTTAATTGAATTGGTCTTGCTCCATGAACAAGTTCCATATGTTTTTGATATGAATCGATCCTAGAAAATGAGATGTCACACTTTGCGCATCTGTACCTACTCCCGAACTTTATAGATAAGAGAGATGAAAAGACTCCAAGAGTAACACCAAAGACAAGATGCATAATAATGGACCCAATCATCATATTCACAAGGTTGTTTGCAATCTGCTGTGCCGCCTCTGCTTCCGTGATAGAAGGGCTGATCTCTGCTAACATGCTTGCAGTTTCTGGTGCCAAGACAAAATGGTACACTGGTATAAACCAGACAGCAAAGACAACAACACCAGCAAAGAGACCGTACAACAAACCATTTGACAGCTTACTTATGATCAATATACTGGTCTTGTATAGAAATACTCCTACTGCAATTCCGATAGAAACGGCAGTTAACATGTGAATTGCTATTCCAGCAAGAATGGCTGCGGATGAGTAAACCCCTACAACATTTCCAAAGACTATCCAGGTAAGGTAATAGGGCATACCCATACCAACCTCAAAGATAGTCTTCGGGACAACCATCGTCACTGCTCCTATGATGGCCCCGA